>WQVW01000060.1 GCA_009785655.1 Oscillospiraceae bacterium
TCAATAATCCGTTCTTTCACTTTTTCAAGACCGAAGTGATCGTCATCCAGAATTTTGCGGGCGGCGATGACATCCACACGCTCCTGCGTTGTCGTGTTCCAGGGCAGTTCTAAAACCAGATCCAGATAATTCCTGATCACAGACGCTTCAGCTGAGCCGTACGACTGTTTTTCAAGCTTATCAATCTCTTTTAGAATCTTCTGCTCCGTTTCCGCTTCAAGATTCAATGCCAAGACGCGCTCTCTATAGATTCGCAGTTCAGATTGTTCGTCGCTGCCCATCGACTCCCCAAGCTCCGCCTGGATTACTTTGAGCTGCTCGCGCAAAACATGTTCTCTGTGATTGCCTTCCAGCCGCATACGCAGCTTGTTGTCGATCTGGCGTTCAATCGCCAAAACTTCAATCTCCCGAGTCAGCATGTCACAGATTGTCTCTAGGCGTTTTATTGGTTTAAGCGTCTCCAGAACAAGCTGCTTCTTCTCTGGTTTCATATACATGTGCTGTATGATATAGTCAGCTATTTTGCCTGGCTCCGTCATCGAAAACAGGCCGAGTACAGTTTCTCTCGCTACACCTGCTGACAAGGCGGCATATGTGTCAAAAAGGCCGACACTTTTTCGTATCATCGCCTCAACCCTGGCTGTCTTTTTCGACAGAATTTCTTCCGGAATCGGCTCAACCTCGGCTGTATAGTATTTCCTGCCGGCGTGCATGACTTTCATCCGTGCACGACATTGGCCTTCTACCAGAACTTTCATTCCGCCGTCCGGTATTTTCAACACCTGTTTGACATAACAGATCGTGCCAATCCTATATAAATCACCCTCTGCCGGCATTTCTTTTGACATATCTTTCTGCGTCAAAAGAAAGATCCTTCTGCCGCTTTCCGTGGCTGCATCAAGCGCGTTTGTTGATATCTTGCGCTCCACATCAAAGTTGAGCAGCATTTCCGGAAAAACAGACAATCCGCGCAATGCAAGCAATGGCAGGGTTTCCGTTGTTACCAAATTATATTCGTCCATCATAATGCCTCCTTTGCAAAACTCACGATACCTGGGCTATTCCAAATTATCTAAGAGTCGCACATGTGTGCGACTCTTAAGCCGTAAGACGCGTTATGACGCGCTTGTCGCGTCAGGATCAATCTGCGGTTTGGGCCGCTTCGCAATCTCCGGACCTGCAACCCCCAGCACGCAATCTTTTGTTATAATTACTTTTTCGATTTTGTTATCGGACGGCACATCGTACATGATAGGCAACATTGTTTTTTCCATAATGCTGCGCAGTCCGCGCGCACCGATTTCCATCTCTATCGCCTCATCCGCAATGGCTCCTAATGCGTCATCTGTGAACTCCAGCGTCACGTTATCATAACTCATCAACGTAATATACTGGCGAACCAGCGAATTCTTAGGTTCCGTCAGTATACGAACCATATCGTTCCGAGTCAGCGAATTCAGCGGCGCAATCACCGGCATACGGCCCACAAGTTCTGGAATCAGACCGTACTTTAGCAAGTCTTGAGACTGTGTGTGCTTCAAAATGCCGCCAATGTCCTTTTCCTTCTTGCTTTTTATATCCGCACCGAATCCGATGCTTTTTTTATCAAGTCTGTTTTCGATTATCTTGTCTATCCCGTCAAACGCGCCGCCGCAAATGAACAGGATATTCGCCGTGTCAATGCTGATAAATTCCTGATGCGGGTGCTTCCGTCCGCCTTGGGGCGGGACGTTTGCAACGGTACCCTCCAGTATCTTCAGCAATGCCTGCTGTACACCTTCACCGGATACATCGCGCGTTATCGAGGTGTTTTCACTTTTCCTGGCAATCTTGTCAATTTCATCGATATAGATTATCCCGCGCTGGGCACTCTCCACATCGAAATCAGCGGCTTGAAGCAGCCTGAGCAAGATGTTTTCAACATCATCCCCAACATATCCGGCTTCTGTCAGCGTGGTGGCATCCGCGATGGCGAACGGCACTTTAAGAATCCGGGCAAGCGTCTGTGCGAAAAGTGTTTTACCGCAGCCTGTCGGGCCAATCAACAGGATATTGCTTTTTTGCAGTTCTGTATCACTGCTTTCGTGATGCACAAGGCGTTTATAATGATTATACACCGCAACAGAAAGTGCTATTTTCGCGCTTTCTTGGCCTATCGCATAATCATCAAGCGTTGCCCTGATCTCAGCCGGTTTTGGCAGCCGTCCAAAATCCAAGCCCATATCTTCCGCTTGCATTATTTTCATTTGCGTGATCTCGTCACCCAGTATGCTTGTGCACAACGAAACACATTCGTTGCATATATATGAGGCGGCCTGCCCCGCGATAATCCTGTCAACCTGATCCTGGCTCTTCCCGCAGAAACTGCACCGGATGCCTCGTCCCTCGTCATTCCTTGCCATGAAGTTTCCCCTATCGTTTAAATATCACATTGTCGATAAGGCCAAATGCCTTTGCCTCTTCGGCAGTCATAAAGTTGTCACGCTCCGACGCGTTCCGAACTTCATCTATCGTCTTTCCAGTGTTTTCTGAAAGTATCTTGTTCAGCCTGTCCTTGATTTTAAGGATATTTTCCGCATGTATCTGTATATCGGTTGCCTGTCCTTTGAATCCACCGGACGGCTGATGTATCATTATCTCGGCATTCGGCAGCGCAATTCTCTTGCCCGGCGCCCCTGAAGACAGCAGAAACGCACCCATGCTCGCGGCTAATCCGATACAAATTGTAGACACATCTGCCTTGATATATTGCATCGTGTCATAAATAGCAAGCCCTGCCGTTACAGATCCGCCTGGGCTGTTGATATAAAACTGAATGTCTTTATCCGGGTCTTGCGCCTCCAAATACAATAGCTGCGCCACAACCAGACTCGCTGTGGTATCATTGACATCTTCGCTTAAAAAAACGATACGGTCATTAAGCAATCTTGAAAAAATATCATAAGACCGCTCACCTCTGGAGGTCTGCTCTACTACATAAGGTACTAATGCCATTTTAGTTCAACTCCTCAAGTTTTGAATAGTTACAAAGAATATTGTCCAATGATACAGAGAAGTATTCACACCGCTCTATACCGGCTCATCTTTCTTTGAATCCTTTGTCGATTTTGTCTCGGTCTTTTTCGCTGGTGCTTTCTTGGCTGCCGGCTTCTTCTCTCCATCCGCCGCCGCGGGTTTCTTCGCCGCTGGCTTTTTGGCCGCCGGTTTTTCAGCTGTTTCCGTTTTCTTCGCTGTTTCCGTCTTTTTCGCCGGTGCTTTTTTCGCCGCTGGCTTTTTCTCTTCGCCTGCTGCCTCGGTTTTCTTCGCCGCCGGCTTCTTCGCTGCCGGTTTCTTCGCAGGTGCTGGTTTCTTCTCCGCAGCCGGAGCTGCTTCTGTTTCCGCTGCCGTTTCCGGCGGCGGATCTTCGGCAACCGCGCTATCTGTCACGATTTTCGCCGCGGCGCGCATTTTCAGTTCATTTGTCAGTGCCTCTGTATCAATGGCTTCTTTGACCTTATCAAGCTCCATACCGTAACGCGCAGCTAACTCTGTATATTCATTCTCAATTTCTTTATCGCTGATTTTAACACCTTCAAGTTCAGCGATCTTTTCTAATGCAAGCATTGTTTTCAGCTGTTTCTCGCTCTGTTCGCGCATGTTTTCTCTGAATTGTTCTGCCGTCATGTTCATCATTTGCAGGTACATTTCAGGGTTCATGCCATATGAGGAAATCTGCTGAGAAAAGTTGTTCATGGCGTTATCCATATGTTCTTCGACCATCGCGTCCGGCAGTTCCACTTCCAGCGATTCGGCAACTTTATCCATCAACGCATTTTCAAACGCCGCATCAGCCTCTTTCTGCTTTGACTCTGCGATTTTCGCCTTGATGTCCGCCTTATATTCTTTAAGCGTATCGAACTCTGACACGTCTTTGGCAAACTCGTCGTCCAATTCCGGCAGTATTTTCTCTCTGATCTCATTGAGCTTGACCTTAAACACAACCGCTTTTCCGGCCAGATTCTCTTGATAATTTTCAGGGAATACCAAATCCAGGTCACGTGCTTCGCCGGTGACCATACCCAGTATTTTCTCTTCAAATCCCGGAATAAAGGTATTGGAACCGAGTGCCAGCTCATAATTCTCACCTTTGCCGCCTTCAAACGCCTTGCCATCGACAAAGCCTTCAAAGTCAATCACAGCCGTATCCCCGCTTATCGCAGGACGATCCGCCTTCTCAGTACGCGCGTTGCGTGTTTGGAGACCGGCAAGTTCGCTGTCAATCTCACTGTCAGTCACCTCAGTGACAGGCTTCACGGCAGAGAGGCCTTTGTACTCCCCTAGCGTAACATCCGGATACAACGCAGCGATCATCGTAATCTCCGCATCTCCTTCGTCTTTAATGTCAACATCTGTGACCTGCGGGAAACTGGCAAGTCTCAGCTCATCTCCCTTTTCCTTCATGCTGAAACTCATGACTTCGGGAAGGATAATATCCAGCGCATCACTATGGAAAATTGAGTCCCCGTACATTTTCTCGATTATTTTCCGGGGTGCTTTGCCTCTGCGGAAACCCGGCACAGCGATTTGATTCTTGTTCTTAACATACGCCTTGTGTTTTGCCGCCTCAAACTCTTCCTTGCTCACTTTGACGATAAGTTCCGTCATATTTTTCTCTTTTTTCTCAATGCTCTTTAAGTTCAACTTAATATCCTCCTCCCGATTTGGGGACAACTCTCTCGCCCTAAATTCTACATTCAGGGCATACGCATGATATTGTATCAGAAATTTTTAGTAATTGCAAATATTTTATTGATTTTATATAACGAAATATCCCTGTCGTGCGCAAGATAGGCTTCCGACAGTGAAATCCTTGCCATATCACCAGTTACATTATCTTCTGCGGAATAAAGTTCACAAAGTCGGCGGAAATCATTTTATAGAAAATGCCCTCAACCTCCCCCTGTACCGCAAACCGGTGTCCATATCCGTGGATATGGCCATACCAGCAGTTTTTTACGCGATGTTCGTTCATCATGGCAATGATGTCTTGACATACCATATTTTTAAATCGCGGCGGATAATGAAAAAAGCAGAGTTTTTCCAACGAGTCATCTGCCGATTCAAGTGACGTCCGCAATCGGGATACCTCGCGCGCCATGATTTTGCCGTTTTGTTCCGCATCAGCTTCCCCGTCCATCAGCCAGCCTCTGGTGCCGCAGACGGCCGCACCTCGATAAACAAAGCAGTTGTTGTGCAAAATATCAATATTATCAATGCCGTTTCCTTCAAAAAACGCCTTCAACTTCGCGGCTGTGGCCCACCAGTAATCATGGTTGCCTTTCAGGATTATTTTTCTGCCCGGAAGTTGGTTTAAAAACTTAAAATCTTCAAGGCTTTCCTCAAGCGATATGCCCCAAGATGTGTCGCCACACAAAACACAAACATCTTCGGCGCAAAGGTGCGAAAAACCGTCCTTGATTTTTTCAATATAATTATTCCAGCCTCCGCCGAACACGTCCATCGGCTTATCAGAACCGAACGACAGATGCAAATCTCCAATTGCGTACAGGGACAAGGCCAATCAGCCTCCTCTTTCACCACTTCGCCTTATTCTTTGCTAAACTCTTTGTAGGGGCGATTGACAATCACCCCTACAAAAGGTATAAATCCGATTTTTTGCGCAAATACTAACCGCGTAACTTAAAGTCCAGATAAATAAGGAGTGTAATATTATGGCAACCATGAAAAGCGGCGATGATATACTCTATGGCGTCGGCTGTGATGTTGTGAACTGCAAATACCACGGCCATGCAAACCAATGCTTTGCCGACAGCATTACCGTTGAGTCACAGAACGCGGTAAAAAAAGCAGAGACGTTCTGCGGCACATTCGCGCCCCGCCCGGACGCCAACCATTAACGAGGTATGCTCCCAACGCCGCGGGGTGTGAAAACCCGCGGCTTACATATTATTTCAAAAACTCACGTACAGCCTGTTTCATACCGTCCACAGGAACCGTATCAAGAAACCGCGGCGTTTTATCGCGCAACGCGCCAAGCGGCTCAGGCGCGGGACAGCCCGTGAGTGTTTCAAGTGCGCCGATAAGTTCAACACCGTTTGAAGCCACTGGCTGACCGAGCGCTTTTATCACACTATCGCAGAATTTAAACGGACTGGCTGTTGAAACGACGACACAGGGTGTTTTATCCCCGGTCTCAGCCCTGCAATCCCCCAGAACTTTATACGCCACAGCCGTATGCGTATCCATAAGATAGTGATGTTTCTCGAAAACTTCCGCAATTGTCCTGTCTGTGTCCGCTTCAGAACACCGCCCGCCTGCGAAAGTGCTGGTAATCTCTTTCAAAACATGCGCCGGCACTTCGTATTGCCCGTTCTGTGTAAGTTCGGCCATGCAATTCGACACAAACGCGCCATCTTTTCCTGCAAGCTCAAACAACAGTCTTTCTAAATTACTGGAAACCAGTATATCCATTGACGGTGAGCTTGTGGTGAAAAACGGCCTATTTTTATCATAAACACCAGTGTTGATAAAATCCGTAAGCACATCGTTGCGATTCGACGCACAAATTAATTTCTTTATCGGCAGCCCCATTTTTTTTGCGTAATACCCAGCCAGAATATTGCCGAAATTCCCGGTAGGGACACAGAAGTTGATTTCGTCTCCGTACTTGATCGTCCCATTAGCCATCAAGTCGCAATACGCTGAGACATAGTAGGCAATCTGTGGAACCAGCCGACCCCAGTTGATCGAATTCGCCGACGACAGGAAAAATCCTTTCTCGTTCAGCTCCGCACGTAAAACTTCGTCAGAGAATATCGCTTTCACGCCGGTCTGCGCATCATCGAAATTCCCATTCACTGCAACAACATTCGCATTGCTGCCGCTTTGGGATGTCATTTGCAGCTTTTGCACATCAGACACACCGTCTTGGGGGTAAAAGACCATGATTCGCGTACCGGGCACATCGCAAAAACCTTCCAACGCGGCTTTGCCTGTATCACCTGATGTGGCAACAAGGATGCACACTTCACGTGTTTCATTCGTCTTCCGCAATGATGCGGTCAGCAGTCTCGGCATGATTTGCAACGCCATATCTTTAAACGCGCTGGTCGGCCCGTGCCAGAGTTCCAGGAAATCTGTTTCTCCGTCAAGCCTATAAAGCGGTGCGATTGCAGCCGTATCATACCCCGACTGACTGTAGGCCTCCCCGGCGTACTTTTCAAGCTCTTCCGCGCTGAAATCGTCAAGAAACAACCCCAACACCTGCGCGGCGCGATCCTTATAAGGCTTGGAAACAAGACTTATTATCATATCCTCCGTGAGTCGCGGAAAAGATTCCGGCACAAAAAGCCCGCCGTCCATCGACAGTCCCTGTGCTATCGCCTCAGCGGAAGTCAGTTTCAAATTTGAATCTCTGGTACTTTGATATCGCATGGCAAATGTATCCTTTCAAAACGCATTCTCTATATGTATAATCTCTGGCATCGCCCGTTCGGACGGCGCGTAGATTTCTATCACGTCAAACCTTGGTTGAAGATCCGTTTTATTCTCACTCAACCACATTTCCGCGGTTATACGGAGTTTATCTTGCTTGGCTTTCCCGACAAACTCGCGGGCGTGTGCGAAGTTGGCATTTTTTCGCAGCTTTACTTCCACGAAAACGAGGAAGTCGCTGTTTTTAACAATCAGGTCAATCTCCCCGAAACGTGAGCGGTAACCCGTGGTTATGGCAGTATATTTCTTCTCCAGCAAAAAATCAAGCGCGAGTTCTTCGCCCCATTTTCCACGTTGCCGCACATCCATGCCAATCGCCTCTCAATGCATTTTCTTCAAAAACGTAAGCCGGTGTATTTCCGACGGGCCATGCGCTCGCAGCATTTCATAATGCAACTTCGTGGGATACCCTTTATGCCGCGCAAATTCGTACTGCGGATATTTTTTTGCCATATCCGCCATATATCTGTCACGGCTCACCTTCGCCAGAATCGATGCCGCCGCGATTGACGCGGATTTAGCGTCGCCTTTTATAACACATACGCTCTTCTGATGTATGCCGGAATTCCTGTTACCGTCGATCATTGCGATGTCCGGCTTCACCGCAAGCTTCTCAATCGCCCGGTTCATTGTCAGATATGTCGCGTTTAAAATGTTCAGGTTGTCAATCTCTTCATGACTCGCTGATGCAATACCGAACGCGATTGCCTTTTCGGTAATCTCATCATATAGTCTATCACGGACTGCTTCTTTGACCTTCTTGGAATCATTCAGCTCCGGAATGTCTATCCCAAACGGCAGAATCACCGCTGCGGCATAGACCGAGCCAGCAAGCGGACCCCTGCCCGCTTCGTCAACGCCGCATATGCACTCATATCCATCGGCAA
>WQVW01000061.1 GCA_009785655.1 Oscillospiraceae bacterium
AATAAGGGGGTCGAAGAATATGCAATTACATGAGCTTATTCCCGAGGCGGGATCGACGCATTATAAAAAGCGCGTCGGCCGTGGAAGAGCCTCCGGACATGGCAAGACATCTTGCCGCGGACACAAGGGGCAGAAATCGCGTTCCGGCGGCGGCGTTCGTATCGGGTTTGAAGGCGGCCAAATGCCGCTGGCTAGACGTGTTCCGAAACGCGGATTTAACAACATTTTCGCAAAACCGCTGACGGCGATTAACGTTGGCGCGTTGAGCAAATTTCCTGACGGTTCTGTCGTTGGGGAATATGAGCTGTTGGAAGCTGGGGTTTTAACTAAATGCGAATACGGCGTTAAAATCTTGGGTGAAGGCACGCTCACACAAAAGCTGACCGTCCGTGCTTCCGCGTTTTCCGAATCTGCGCGGCGGAAGATTGAAGCGGCCGGCGGGAAGGCCGAGGTGGTGTAAATTGCTCAGCACACTACGAAACGCTTGGAAAGCAGACGATATAAGGGGCAAATTGCTCTTTATGATGTTTATAGTTCTGCTTTACCGTTTAGGTAACGCGGTGACCGTGCCGTACGTAGATACGGCGCTATTGTCCGCGCATTTCAGCGAAATTCAAGACACTATGCTGGGTCTTTTAAACACGATGTCCGGCAGTGCTTTGGAGCGTGCGTCGATATTCGCGCTGTCTATACAGCCATATATCAACGCTTCGATTATCATTCAGCTGCTAACCTTTGCCGTCCCGGCTTTAGAGAGATTGTCTAAAGAAGGCGGCGAAGAGGGTAAGCGGAAGATTGAGAAAATCACCAGATATTCAACAGTGGCAATCGCCATTCTGCAAGGTTTTGCGTTCTATATCATGATTCGGGATATGGGGATGTTAGATCCTACGGCCACCGGATTCTGGACGCCTATTGTAATTGTCATGACGTTTGTCGCGGGCAGTGCACTGCTGATGTGGATGGGTGAGCAGATCACAGAGTTCGGTATCGGCAACGGTATATCAGTGATTCTGTTTGTCAGTATAGTCGCAAGATTCCCGACTGAAGTTGGCATGATGATTCGCGGTTTTATCGAGACACCGTCCAACTGGTGGATATACCTGCTTATACTGATCGGGGCACTTGCAATTGTCGTACTAATCGTTGTCGTGACGAATGCCGAACGGCGAATCCCGGTGCAGTACTCCAAACGGGTTGTCGGGCGGAAAATGTACGGCGGGCAGTCCACGCACTTACCAATGAAAGTGAACATGGCCGGCGTTCTGCCGATAATCTTCGCGCAGTCGATCGCTTCAGTTCCTGCGACAATTGCTATGTTCGTGCCGCGATGGCAAGACGGCTGGCTGATGCGGAACTTTGATATGACGAGCATTCCGTATGCTGTTGTGTACTTCCTGTTGATCGTATTCTTCTCGTACTTCTACTCAACGGTGCAGTTTAACCCGATTGAGGTGGCGAATAACTTGAAGAAGAACGGCGGCTTTGTCCCTGGATTCAGAGCCGGTAAGCCGACCAGTGAGTTCCTTCAGAAGGTTTTGACGAAAATCACGCTGTTCGGTGCGTTGTATTTGGCTGTGATCGCGGTGGTACCGCTATTAATCAGCCGCTTCTCCCAAACGGCGAGAGACATGGGAATCATGCTTGGCGGTACGTCCGTCATCATCGTTGTCAGTGTCGCGCTTGAAACGTTGAAACAGCTTGAAGCGCAACTGCTTATGCGACATTACAAGGGATTCCTTGAATAAACGCAAAGTGTGCGAACAGTTTCTATTTGGCAAGCGCGTCGCGCTTGCGGCGATAGGGGGTTTTAAATCACAGTGAAGCTAATTTTGCTAGGGCCCCCCGGTGCGGGGAAAGGCACTCAGGCACAGATTCTGGCAACGAAACTCGGCGTTCCGACAATATCGACCGGTGACATTTTACGCGCGGCGGTAAAAAACGGCACTCCGGTTGGACTTGAGGCCAAGGGCTATATGGATCGCGGTGAGCTTGTACCGGACGCAGTGGTAATCGGCGTGTTTCTGGACAGAATCTCACAAGACGATTGCAAGCATGGATATATCTTTGATGGGATGCCGCGTAACTTGGCGCAAGCGCAAGAGCTTGACAGACAAGGGATTCAAATCGACACGGCACTCTCTATAGAGATATCCGATGCGGAGATTGAAAAGCGTCTCACCGGGCGAAGAGTTTGCCCAGACTGTGCGGCGACATTCCATGTGGAATCTGACCCGCCGCAAAAGGACGATGTGTGCGACCGTTGCGATTCCGTGTTGATCATCAGGGTTGATGACGAGGCAGAGACAGTCAAGCAAAGACTTGCGGTTTATCACGCTGAAACGGAGCCGCTGAAGGATTATTACAAAGGTCAAGGCAAGCTGATAACGGTGCAGAATATCAACGGCATAGAAGAGACCACCGCAGCTGTGCTGAAGGCATTGGGTATATAACCGTATGATTAGGCGAAAATCTGAAAAAGAGATTGAGCTTATGCGCCACGCCGGCAGAATCGCGGCCGAAGCCAGAAGCGTTGCAGGGGAACTGGTGAAACCCGGTGCCGTGACAAGTCAGATAGACAAACGCGTGAGAGAGTTCATTATCTCACGAGGCGGCATCCCGGCGTTCTTGAATTACCGCGGATATCCGGCGACACTGTGCATATCGGTGAACGACGAGGTGATTCACGGCATACCGTCAGAGCGGAAGCTGGAAGACGGTGACATTGTCAGCATTGACGTGGGCGTTATCAAAGACGGATATGTCGGAGATTGCGCGGCAACATTCGTTGCGGGCAGGGCAGACCCTGAGTCTCTCCGCCTGATTGAAGTCACCAGAACCTGCTTTTACGAGGGGATGAAGTTTGCCAAAGTCGGATACAGGATATCTGACATATCCCGAGCGATTCAAACGCATGCCGAGGCGAATGGATATTCCGTTGTCAGGGAATTCGTCGGGCACGGTATCGGGGCGGCGATTCATGAGCCGCCGGAAGTTCCGAACTTTGTGGAACGCCCGCGCAGAAAGGCCGATCCGCGGCTGGTTCCTGGCATGACACTGGCGGTTGAGCCAATGGTCAACGCCGGGGATTATGGGGTCAGCGTTTTAGACGACGGGTGGACGGTTGTCACGGCGGATGGTAGCCCCTCCGCACATTATGAGAACACGATTCTGATAACAGATGGCGAACCGGAAATCCTGACAATCTGCGAGGTGTCGTGATGGAAGATGGAATGTTAGCGCGTGTTCACGGCGATGCGGCAGATCAGGATCCGCGATGGGTTATCAATACGGCTGACGTTGTGATATCGTTGAACGGACGAGATGCCGGGAAAAGGTTCGTTGTGATCGGTGCGGAAGATGAGTATGTGTTGCTTGTTGACGGCAAAGGGCGAAAGATTGACAAGCCGAAACGAAAGAAAATCAAGCATATAAAGCTTGAAGCCCGCGCCGGTGATCTGAACTCCAGATTGACAGAAAATCTTAAATCCGGGCGGAAAACGACAAACAATGAAATCAGGAGAGCCTTGGCAGAATTTGCTGCCGGGGTGAGAGAAGAAGGAGGTATGTAAAGACTTGGCAAAAGACGACATGATTGAACTGGAAGGAATCGTTGTAGAGTCACTGCCTAACACCATGTTTCAGGTGGACATCGGCAACGGACATACGATTTTGGCGCATATCTCTGGAAAGCTCCGGATGAATTTTATACGTATACTCCCGGGAGATAAAGTAACGGTGCAAATGTCACCGTATGACTTAACCCGAGGCAGGATTACATGGAGAAGCAAGTGACTTGCTTTGCAAGGCACATTTTGAATTTTAAACTGGATTCTATGTTTGGGAACCCTTGGATTCCCATAAAAGGGGTGTTTTACAATGAAGGTACGACCGTCTGTGAAGGCTATGTGTGAAAAATGTAAAGTAATCAAGCGCAATGGGCGCGTTATGGTGATATGCGAGAATCCCAAGCATAAGCAAAGACAGGGGTAAAGGCAGTAACAGTTATTCATGAAAGGATGATTGCAAAAAGATGGCACGTATTTCAGGCGTTGATTTGCCTAAGGACAAGAGAGTTGAGATCGGGCTGACCTATATCTTTGGTATAGGCAGAACCTCGGCGAAAAAAATTCTTCAGGAAACCGGCATTAATCCTAGCACAAGAGTGAAAGATTTGACAGACGCTGACGAAGCGGCACTGCGTGAGTGTATCGACAAAGGATACACTGTGGAGGGTGACCTGCGCAGGACAGTGGCGTTCGACATCAAGCGTTTGACTGAAATCGGAAGCTATCGTGGTCTCCGCCATCGTCGGGGATTGCCTGTGCGCGGACAGCGCAGCAAAACAAATGCGCGTACCCGCAAAGGTCCGAAGCGTACAATCGCAAACAAGAAGAAATAAGGGAGGGGTCAGTTAATGCCACCAAAGGGTAAAAAAGTAAGAACCAGACGTCGAGAACGAAAAAATATTGAAAAAGGCGCTGTGCATATCCGGTCATCGTTCAACAACACGATGGTGACCATCACCGATGTACACGGCAACGCGATATCTTGGGCCTCTTCCGGCGGAATGGGGTTCCGGGGAAGCCGCAAGTCCACACCATTCGCCGCGCAAACCGCTGCTGAAACCGCAGCGAAAGCCGCGATGGAACACGGGCTGAAAACTGTTGAAGTTTTTGTCAAAGGTCCCGGATCCGGGCGTGAGGCGGCAATCCGTGCTTTACAGTCGGCCGGACTTGAAGTGACTATGATTAAAGACGTAACGCCAATCCCGCATAACGGCTGTCGCCCGCCAAAACGCCGCAGGGTATAAACCCGCGTGCGTTCAAGCGGAAAATCGAAATGGAGAATGAGGTTGTAATTTATGGCAAGATATACAGACGCGGTGTGCCGCCTTTGCCGCAGAGAGGGACAAAAGCTCTTTTTGAAAGGCGACAGATGCTATACCGAAAAATGCGCGATTGATCGCAGACCGTATCCGCCCGGCCAGCACGGACAAGGCAGGGCTAAAACCAGTGAGTACGGTACGCAGTTGCGTGAAAAGCAAAAAGCCAAAAGATACTACGGTGTGCTTGAAAGCCAGTTCAAAGGTTATTTTGAGATGGCCAGAAAGCGCAAAGGCAAAGCAGGTGAAAACCTCTTATCGCTGTTAGAGACGCGCCTTGACAACACCGTGTACAGACTCGGCTTTGCGATGAGCAGGGCAGAGGCACGGCAGTTGGTTCTGCATGGGCATTTTCTCATTAACGGCAGGAAAGTGAATATCCCGTCTTTCCTCGTAAAGCCGGGTATGATTATTACGTTGAATGACAAAAGCAAGTCTCTGGACAAGTTCAAGGCTGTGATTGAGGCGAATGCCTCCCGCACGCCGCCAAAATGGCTGGAATATGACAGAAACGCGCTGGTCGCAAAAGTTACCGCCGCACCGATGAGAGATGATATAGATTTCCCCATAGAGGAACAGCTCATAGTCGAGCTTTATTCTAAATAGACTACTTTGGACACGATTGCAATGGGCTGGTTGTCAGTTGCACATGGTCAATTGCGCGTGTCGTCCCTCATATTTTGGTAAGCTGTTGTAACAGATCCCGGTTAAAATCGTGTGCCAACGCGAAGCTATAGCCGGAGATCTAATGAAGGAGGGTATTTAATGGTAGAAATTGAGCGTCCTCGCATTGAGTGTATCGAGACGCCTGAGGATGAATCATACGGCAAGTACGTTGTAGAGCCGTTAGAGCGCGGCTACGGCACAACGCTGGGCAATTCACTAAGGCGAATTCTTCTCTCTTCGTTGCCGGGGACGGCGGTGACTACAGTCAAAATCGCTGGAATTCAGCACGAATTCTCAACGATACCTGGCATTAAGGAAGACGTTACTGAGATCATACTGAATATAAAAGGCATTATAGCAAAACTGCACACAGAGAAAGCAAAAACCGTCTATATCGAAGCCAGCGGAGACTGTGTAGTGACCGCAGGCGACATAAAGGCGGATGGTGAAGTGGAGATTCTTAATCCAGAGTTGCACATCGCCACCCTGAGCGGAGACGCGACGTTGAGCATGGAACTCACAATCGACCACGGAAGAGGCTATATGTCGGCGGAACGCAACAAGCTCCATCAACCGATTATCGGTGTGATTCCGATTGACTCGATCTACACCCCTGTCAGCAAAGTCAACTACACTGTTGAAAATACACGTGTCGGCAATGTGACAGACTTTGATAAACTGACCATTGAGGTATGGACGAACAAGACAATCACGGCAAGAGATGCCGTATCACTCGGCGCAAAAATTCTCTGTGACCATTTTACGCTGTTTACGGCACTGTCCGATACAATCGGTGCGAAATCCACTGTTGTCGAGAAAGCGGAGACGCAGAGAGACAAAGTGCTTGAAATGACAATCGAAGAGCTGGATCTCTCTGTTAGAAGCTTTAACTGTCTCAAGCGCGCAAACATAAACACCGTTGAGGACTTGATATCTAAGACGGAAGAAGAAATGATAAAAGTGCGAAACCTCGGACGCAAGTCGTTAGAAGAGGTAATCCATAAGCTCGCGATGATGGGGCTGACCCTCATGCGTGAGGAATAATACAGTTGGCTGACAGTTTATACCCCATGCGGCAAGCCGCGCGGAGAATTTGATTGACAGTTGACCCGATTCGGAGGTTATGAATTATGCCTGGAACACGCAAATTAGGCAGAACCACAACGCAGCGCAGAGCGATGCTGCGCCAAATGGTGACAGATTTTCTTGATTACGGCAGACTTGAAACAACGCTGACGCGGTGTAAAGAACTTGGGCCGTTGGCTGAAAAAATGATCACGCTCGGCAAAAAGAACACGCTGGCCTCACGCCGTCAGGCACTGGCGTTCATCACACGTGAAGACGTGGTGACGAAAGTCTTCGCGGAAACCGCACCCGGCTACGCGGAACGCAACGGCGGATATACGCGTATCACCAAAATCGGCCCACGCAGAGGCGATGCGGCGGAGATGGCGGTTATAGAACTGGTATAAGCTCAGAAGTGCCCCTGCATATTGTGGGAAACACTGCGGGGGCACACAATATTTTGTTTACAAACTATGGAACTAATTGTATAATATATAAAATGAACTGAGACTTTGGCACACTAGCAAAGTAAAGAAATTTGCATACACTTAACGTAAATGGGGTTGAGGATATTGCTGGGGAATAGGACCAATACACTTGGATTTGAAATATTACAGTTTTGTTTTTATGCAGCAGCAACTATAGTGATGGTTGTTGTGATTAGCAACAGAGATGACGCAAGTTATTGGTATGCCTTGCTTATCCTTATAGCACCGAGATGCTTGGATGACGTAAAAAAAATCTCGCCTCCAGTATGGGTTGATTACCAATTTATAATAGTGCCCAGGACGATTTTGAGTGGCACTGCAGTAATAATTGCAATAATTGGCCTATCTGGGGAAGTTCTGAATCCTATATTGAGAACAATCAGTGCGCTCATTATTTCGGGTTATTTACTTTTTGATGTTTTCTCGCTGACGTGGACGATTGTGATTCGCGGGAGAGTGCAGAGAGATTTACAAATAAGATAGAACTTATGGGATATAAACACCATAAAATACATAAGATATAATAAGGAGTCTAATAATTATGTTGATTTCAACGTTTTTGTACTTCATTATCATTGCAGTTGTTATGGGTATTACTATTGGTGTTGCAATACTGTGTGCTTTGAAGTATAGAATTAAGTCGCGTGATACTAATCATAATAATAGAGGGATGCATTCAGATTTGCTTAATGAAATTATTGAAAAGCACTTTGAAATAGATTTTAAGGGTTGATTTTCATATGAGAAAGAAAGTAAAGGAAGCATTTTCTCACAAAAACAAAGATCAAGTATGGATAAAAATGCATAGTTATGCAAATCAGTTAATATTAAAAAGTGGTAACATCTTCTATTTCAATGGATATATAAAAGAAGAGTTATTTACTGAGTATGAGAACCTGATAGACGAATTTAAAGAAAGATA
>WQVW01000062.1 GCA_009785655.1 Oscillospiraceae bacterium
GCGGGAAAAGGGACACGTTTAAACTCAGCAGATGCAGATGTACCCAAGGTGATGAGAAAAATCCACAACAAACCGATGCTGTGGTATGTACTGCGGGAAATTGCGTTTATCAACAAAAAGGATACGATTATTGTCGCCGGATACAAAAAGGATGACGTGATAGACTATTTCCCGGACTATACATTCGCTATTCAAACAGAGCAGCTTGGCACTGGCCACGCAGTGATGGCGGCGTCTGCGGCGCTTGCATCGTTTGACGGTGCGGTACTGGTCTGCTACGGTGACATGCCGGTGCTGAGGCGTGAGACTTACGAGGCTCTTGTGAATACGCACTTCAAAGAAGACAATGACTGTACATTGCTTACCGGAACCTCGAACAGCCCGCTGCCTTACGGCAGAGTTGTGCGCGATGCGGATGGAAAATTCCTTAAAGTAGTGGAACAGCGTGACTGCGCGCCGGAACAGCGTGAGATCAAAGAACTCAACAGCGGCGTCTATGTGTTTCGTTCTCAGCTGCTTCTGGAGTCGCTAAAAAGTTTAAAGAGTGATAATTCCCAGGGGGAGTACTATCTAACGGACGTACCGGCCATCATGCGCGAACGCGGCGGCAGAGTCGGCATCCTGAATCGGGAGCTTGGGGATGAAATAATCGGTGTCAACACAGTCGAAGAGCTGCGGCAGGTTGAGGAAATTTTGCAGGAGTCATGATATTGTGTGCTTTTTGTGTGGAGATCGCTTAGCGTTTCGGGGACAAAACACCCGGCTCTGCGGAGCCACACCACATATGTATAAAGAACCCCATAAGCTAGGGCTTAAAATGCCCTCTCTTATGGGGTTTATTTTTGATTTGCATTTCTGCTTATTTCGTTTTCTATGGCGCGCAATATATCGCTTCCCTTAACTTCTAACGCTTGGCTAATTCTATAAAATGTTTCAAGTGTAGGTTTGCGTTCGCCCCTCTCTATTGCGCTTAGGTGCGTGCGCCCTATATCAGCAAGTCCGCTCAAAACTTCTTGCGATATGCCTTTCTCTTCCCTATATTGTTGTATAATTTTACCCACTATTACAGCGTTTAGCATATTATTTACCCCTCTCCAATCCATTGTAAAGGAGTGAGGGAAATGCAATGAACACATATGTTGACATTCGCGATTTTTCGTGCTACAATTTTAAATAAAAACGCACAAAGATTAGAGGACGTGAATAACCTGCATGGGCGATAGCTTCGGCACGTATGGGTGAGCTTTCGCTCGTGCGTGCTGTTTTGCGTGAATGAGGGCAATGTCATGAAAGAAAATATACCAAAAGATCCCCCAAACAACGAAGCTGACTTCAAAACTTTATATCTTGGCCTTTTTAACGGTATCAGCCTCATTATTGAAAACACCTTTACATATGAACAGTCAATTGAAGCCCTAAAGCAACTGCAAAGCAAGGTGGAAGATTATTATGTATCGTTTGACGAGTAATCTTTATGGCAGATAGTCTGCACAAAACCAAAATTACAGCTTGACAAACTTGTGTGTTTGTATATAATAGATCTGTTCTAGGAATCCTTGCCCTTGGCGTGGCTGGGGGCCGCTAGACCAGAAGGAGGTATAAAAAGATGGCGAAAATTACTGCAAATTATGAACTGATGTACATCATCGACGTTGATTTAGGCGAAGAGCAGATTGCCGCGACGGTGGAGAGATTTAAATCTCTGATCGAAGCAAATGGCACGGTGAATGAGCTTGAGGAGATGGGCAAAAGAAAGCTTGCATATCTGATCAACGACAAGCCGGATGGTTATTACGTGCTTGTAAAGTTCACAGCCGGTCCGGAATTCCCGGCAGAGCTTGACCGTGTTCTAAAGATCACAGACGGAGTCATGCGCTCGCTTATCACCGTTATCGGCGAGTAGGGGGTAGCTGAATGAATCAGATCACTCTGATGGGCAGGCTCACCCGTGACCCGGAATTGCGGCACACGCAAAACGGTACGCCGGTGGCGTCGTTTGCACTGGCTGTGGATAGGCGATACACCCCGAAAGACGGCAGCGAACGTCAGACAGATTTTATCGATGTTGTCGCGTGGAGACAAACGGGTGAATTCGTGTCGCGATATTTCACAAAAGGCCAAATGGCACTTGTCACAGGCAGCTTGCAAATCCGCGACTGGACTGACAAAGACGGCAACAAACGCCGCACCGCTGAAGTCGTTGCCGAGAATGTTTATTTTACAGAGAGTAAAAAAAGCCGGGAAGCGTCTATGGGGCGTGCAGAGCCGAGAGACGATTTCGGATCAAACTATACGTCGCCGGTCACAGGCTCTGATTTCGAGGAGCTAGATTTAGATGAGGGCGATTTGCCGTTTTAACTTTAAGGTTTAAATTGAAAGGAATGTTCATAAACTATGCCAAATGACAGAGAATACAGGCCGCACAGCCGTAAACGCAGAAAAGTATGTCAGTTCTGCGTGGATAAAACTCAAGATATAGATTACAAAGACGCAGTGAAACTTCGTCGTTATCTTTCGGAGCGCAGCAAGATTTTGCCGCGCAGAACCACCGGCGTGTGCGCACGGCATCAGCGTCGGTTGATGGTTGCGATCAAACGCGCCCGTCAAATCGCGCTGTTGCCTTATGTAACGGACTAAGGATTAGCCATACGCATACCTGCAATACTATAGATGCACAGAAACTCCTGCTTTTGTGGAAATTCCGCCAGAGACGTTGCGCCATAGGCTGAAAGCGCAACCCGGAAGAGTAGTAAGTCGGGGGACACTTTTGTGTTACATTGATGTTAATATTGCTGACAAAGTGGGCGCGCCGTTATAAGCCGCGTCAATGCGGGTGGCACCGCGGGTTTTTCAACTCGTCCCGGTAATGGATTCATTGCCGGGACTTTATCTTTTTCACAATCCATGTCGGGGCAGCGATCTGCCGCCCGCAGACGACGCGTTATCCACGGGCGGATTGCCATCCGCCCCTGCAATCGATAAAAAATCAGGAGGGATCACTATGTTAAGAACACATTTGGCCGGGGAGCTTCGGCAGGAAAATATTGGGGAACACGTGCGCCTTGCCGGATGGGTGGATACCATCCGCGACCATGGCGGAGTCAAATTTCTTGACATTCGTGATTTCAGCGGCATAACGCAAGTGGTCTTGCACGATGACACAATGCTGCACGGCGTTCACCGCGAAACAGTCATCTCCATCTCTGGAAAGCTGCGACCACGGGATGAGGAATCTATCAACCCCAGGCTCGGCACCGGATATGTCGAAGTCTTTGCCGATGCGCTTGAAATCTTAGGCGAATGCAAAAACACGCTGCCGTTTGAAATCAGCGAATCAACCGCCACACGAGAGGATTTGCGGCTGAAATACCGGTATCTGGACTTGCGTAATCCCGCACTGCATAACAACATTGTTTTGCGTGCGCAGATCATCAGCTTCATCCGCCAGCAGATGGAAGGGCTGGGATTCCTGGAGATACAAACCCCAATACTGACAGCGTCATCCCCAGAGGGCGCGCGGGATTATCTTGTACCCAGCAGAAAGCACAAAGGCAAATTTTATGCGCTTCCGCAGGCTCCGCAGCAGTTTAAGCAGCTGTTGATGGTATCTGGGTTCGACAAATATTTTCAGATCGCCCCCTGCTTCCGCGACGAAGATGCCAGAGGTGACCGTTCGCCCGGTGAGTTTTATCAACTGGATTTTGAAATGGCATTCGCTGAACAAGAAGATGTCTTTACAGTCGCTGAAACGGTTATGTATGAGACGTTTACTAAGTTCGCCAAGAAAGGGATGAAAGCATCCCCCGCCCCATTCCGTCGGATTCCATACGATGAGGCCATGTTGCGTTACGGCACCGACAAACCCGATCTTAGAAATCCGCTGATCATCTGCAACCTCACCGAGTTCTTCTCAAGGGTGGATTTCCCGATGTTCCGGAACAAACCTGTGCGCGGCATCGTCGCCAACTGCGCCGGCAAGCCGAGAAGTTTTTTTGACAGTTCACTGAAATTCGCGACGAGTATTGGCATGAAAGGCCTTGGTTATATAACGCTTAACGGCGGCGAGTTCAAAGGGCCAATAGAAAAATTCCTGTCTGATGACCAAAAGAAAGAGCTGATTGACACGCTTGGCATCAAAGACGGCGAGACGCTGTTCTTCATCTGCGATGCTGAAACCGTCGTGAACGGATTGGCCGGAGAAATCAGAAACTGGCTCGGCCAGGAGCTTGAGCTTATCGATCAAAACGCGTTTGAGTTCTGCTATATAACGGACTATCCGATGTACGAGTATAACCCAGAGACGCGCGGAATAGACTTCACCCACAACCCGTTTTCAATGCCAATCGGCGGACTTGAAGCGCTGGAGAACAAAGACCCGCTGAACATTTATGCGTATCAGTACGATATCGTCTGCAACGGCGTAGAACTGTCGTCCGGCGCGGTACGAAACCATTCACCGGAGATAATGAAAAAAGCGTTCAGCATCGCCGGATATACGGAAGAAGAATTGGAACGCCGATTCGGTGCACTGTACACGGCATTCCAATACGGCGCACCGCCGCACGCCGGGATGGCACCGGGTATCGACAGAATTGTGATGCTATTAGCCGGAGAGGAGACAATACGCGATGTTATTGCCTTCCCGCTCAACGGCAGTGCGCAGGATCTCATGCTCGGCGCACCGGGAGAGGTCACGGATAAACAACTGAAAGAGGTTCATATCAGCATAGTATGATTGCAGGGACGGATGGCAATCGTCCCCTGCAATGCACTGATGAATGGTGCATATCGCAGGCGGATTGCTATCCGCCCCTACTAGTATATTTAGCGGAGGTAACGTTCTGTGCAAAAAAAGCAAGGTGTCTATGCCGTCGTTGCGGCAATAGCGATTCAGCTAGTGCTTGGGATTGCGTATATATGGAGCGTGTTCCAGACCGGCGTGGCGGACAGTATTTTCGGCGGCAATAACGCGGCTGCCAATCTTACTTTTTCGTTGTTGCTGCTTACCATGACCACAGGCAGCGTGATCGGCGGCAAGCTCGCCGTGAAGTATACCACGCGGCGCGTTGTATTCGCCGGCGGCATTATTGCCAGTGTGGGTTTTATCGCCGCTTCTTTTGTGACTGCAAATGTCGCCTGGCTGTTATGGCTGTCTTACGGCATCGTGGCCGGCACAGGCATGGGCTTTACATACTCTACAACCATTGCCTGTGCGCAAAAATGGTATCCGCATAAAAAAGGACTGATCACTGGGTTGATTGTATTCGGCTTGGGTTTCGGCAGCGTTATATTCGCACCGGTTTTAGAGCTATTGATCTCCGCTTTCGGCGGAATCGGCACCGGTGAGACGCGGACGTTTTTGGTTCTGGGCGTGATCTCCCTGGTCGTATGCACTATCGGCAGCATTTTTATGAAAAACCCGCCCGAGGGATATATGTCTGATAAAATCGCCACAAAGAACTCCGCACAGCTGAAGCCGGTGCCTGACCGTTCTCCACGGGAAATGCTGAAAACCCCGCAATTTTACTTAACGATGGGGACTTTTCTGCTTGCTGTCATTGGCGGACTGATGATGATCGGGTTTGCAAGGCCAATCGCCGTCGCCCGCGGACTTGAGTCGATCGCGGCACTGGGTGTTGTGGCCATCGCCATGTTCAACTCAATCGGCCGCTTGATCTGGGGCATGGTCTGCGACAAGCTGGGTCGGATTCATACGATCATCATCCTGCTTTTAGGGACTGCGGTACTTTCGCTTTTCGTCAACCTGGCGGGGGGCTATTGGATTTTTGTTCTGCTTGCGTTGATCGGCTTCTTCTACGGCGGGCTTTTAAGCACCTTCCCTGCACTGACTGCGGATCTTTTTGGTGCAAAGCACATGGCGGCAAACTACGGATTTGTATTGTTAGGGCTTGGTGTTGGCGCGCTTATTTCGTCTCAGTTAGGCGGGTATTACATGAATCTCGTCGATTACTCTGCTGATATCAATCTGATGTTTCCGGCGTTTGTCATTGCTTCCATCTGTGCTGCCGTCGGCATTGTGATGATGCTGATTTTGAAAGCGATGACAAAGCGAAAAGGGTAACACGCGATTAAACAACGAATATAAACTTGAAATGAGGAGCCTTTACATATATGGATATGCGGTTGATAATCAGCCAGATGGTCGTGCTTTTCATGTTGCTTGCCTTGGGCTACGTTGTAGGCAAAAAAGTGCTGTCGGCCGAGGCTGACAAGGTGTTGACAAGACTTGTTCTCGGGGTATCGGTGCCATGCACCATCTTAAACTCCGTAATGAACAACGACATAGACGGGACGATTGGCGATGCCGCATTCTTCATGCTGATGACGTTGATTTTTTTCGCGGTCGCCCACCTGATCACCATTCCCTCCGTGCGTCTATTGCGGGGCGCGAAAAAAGACCGGGGTGTCTATGCCTGTTCTGCCACTTTTGGCAACGTCGGATTTATGGGATTCCCTGCGACCTACGCTATTTTCGGGGCGGCATCCGCTTTTTATGTGGCACTGCTCAACATGCCGTTTACACTGCTGATGTTCTCCGTCGGCACCGCAATGATCGCGGGCAGTGGGGAGAAGATAAACTTCAAAATCCTTTTAAACCCGGCGATGATCGCGGCGTATCTATCCATCCTGATCTTCGCCACCGGATTCCAGACCCCTACCATGATTGCCGACGCCGTGGGCATCGTCAGCGGCATCACAACGCCGGTTTCAATGATTGTCATCGGCTCTACTTTAGCCAAAATGCCGGTGAAAGACCTGTTTTCCGATTGGCGGATTTACCCGGTGACGCTGTTAAAGCTCATCGTCATCCCCATCGTCACCTGGCTTGTGCTCAGACAATTTATCACCAATGATCTGATGCTGGGCGTTCTGGTCGTCCTCTCCGGAATGCCGACTGCGGCGACTGCCACGATGCTGGCGGTGGAGCACGGCAGTAACGAAAAGATTGCATCGGCCGTGACGTTCTTAACAACGCTGCTGTCCTGTGTGACGATCCCGCTGATTGTGTTTTTGCTGCTAACTTGAGTGGTAAAAGCATTTTATGTTTATTTATCATCTGTGACAGGGAATCCTCGATTGTTACCAGACGAAGTTGGTCGTATATTAAATATTGAACGAAATATTGATAGGCGCAATTATATCCGCTAATAAGCATCATCCACAGACAAAAGCAGACGTCTCCCGTATGAGAGACGTCTGCTTTCTTCTAATGCTTTACTTATAGATCAAAGATCCTCCGGTACGTTCGGCAAAGACGCGAATCCCCGTGCAAGGTCTTCGTCAGTCGGGATATTATCGGTCATTGCGCCTTCGTTGTATTGCATATACGCACCCAGGTCAAAGTATCCGGTGCCGGAAAGGCCGAACAGGATGGTCTTCGCTTCGCCTGTTTCTTTGCACTTTAACGCTTCATCAATCGTGGCACGGATGGCGTGTGCCGACTCTGGCGCGGGGAGTGTGCCTTCCACCCTGGCAAATTGTACCGCCGCCTCAAACACAGATGTCTGATTGTATGACCGCGCCTCGTTAATGTATCCATCATGGTAGAGCTGGGATAAGATCGGACTCATGCCGTGATACCGCAATCCACCGGCGTGGCTGGACGATGGGATGAACTGCGCACCGACTGTATACATCTTGGCCAGCGGCGTAACCATCCCGGTGTCGCAGAAATCGTAAGCGAATCTGCCGCGGGTCATTGTCGGACAGGATGCTGGCTCCACCGCGAGGAAGTACGGCGCGTCTTTGCCCATCAGTTTATCTGTCATAAACGGCGCCATCAGCCCGCCGAGGTTAGAGCCGCCGCCGGCACAACCGATGACAATATCGGGGTATTCGCCAATTTTCTCAAATGCGGTTCGCGCTTCAAGGCCGATCACGGTTTGGTGCAGCAACACTTGGTTCAACACACTGCCCAGGACGTATTTGTACCCATCGGTGGTGACCGCCGCTTCCACCGCTTCAGATATCGCACA
>WQVW01000063.1 GCA_009785655.1 Oscillospiraceae bacterium
CGGATACCTCAAGCACCCGCAACTCGTCCCTGAACAGGAGATACTTTTTCGCGGTTTCCGCCTGTTCACGCAAGGGTTCTATCTGCAATTCAAGTTCCGCTATCTTGTCACAGACCCGGACGAGATTTTCGTCTGTTTGAAGCAGCTTGCGTTCCGCCTCTTCTTTTCTGTGTCTGTAGCGTGATATGCCGGCCGCTTCCTCAAAAACCTCACGCCTGTCTTTGCCTTTTACTGACAAAATTTCATCTATCTTACCTTGGCCGATAATGCTGTATCCTTCTCGCCCAAGCCCTGTATCCATAAAAAGATCATTGACATCCCGCAGGCGAACCAGTTCTTTGTTGATATAATATTCACTCTCGCCGGAGCGATAATACCGTCTCGTTATCATGACTTCGGCGTTTTCTAATTTCAGCACGCCATCGGAATTATCCAGTATTAAAGACACTTCGGCAAAGCCCATTTGCGGGCGGCGTTGAGTCCCGCCGAATATAACGTCTTCCATCTTTCCGCCGCGCAAGGTTTTGGTAGATTGCTCCCCCATCACCCATAGAATCGCATCGGATATATTTGATTTCCCGCTGCCGTTTGGTCCGACGATACCGGTGATTGGTTTGTCAAACGTAAGTCTTATCTTTTCCGGAAACGACTTAAAGCCTTGTATTTCCAGAGATTTTAAGTACAGAACAAATCACCGCCTTTTAATTAATCAAATTACAGTATACACTTTTTATGCGTGTATTTCAACTTTTATTTCTTCACCCAGGAGCAAGTCAGTGCCGATCACTTTGATTGATCTCAACGCGAATTTTTGTTTGAGGATATCATGGTTTGTCCTATGTTGCCCTGTCATTACCGAAACACGGTTTTTGGGGACGTATAGTATTACATCAGCATCCGGCGGCGTTCCGGCCAGTTTTTCTATAGCCTGATTTAAATATAGCCGTGAATACACAAGCTCGCCAAATGCTGGGTGATATGCCCCGGCGACGGCCTCCCCAGCGCTCAATGCCTCTGTTGGATTCAGGCCGAGTCGGATGATTGGGATATTTGCCGTGTCAAACATTGCGCATAGTGTGGCACACAGATTCACAGCGTTCTCCACGGTATGCGCCTGATAATCGCCGCATTGCCACATGTCAAAAAGAGCGGTTCCGCGTACGACGACGGTGGGATATATCCGCACGCCGTCCGGGGCGATTGCTATGAACTGTTCAGCAGTGCACAGCGATTTTTCATGCGTATCCCCCGGCAGGCCAGTCATCATCTGCAGGATCAGCGATAACCCCGCGTCTTGGATTATTTTTGACGCCTTAAAAACATCTGACGCGGTATGTCCGCGCCGCGAAGATTCAAGCACATCGTCACACATTGACTGCGCGCCCAGTTCAATTGTCGCAACACCGAAACTTTTTAGCCTTTCGACGACTGATTCGTCAATGCAATCCGGCCTTGTGGATATGCGTATATTAAACGGCTGTGCGGCCGTCAGGAATTCATTTTGTACATGAACAGGCAGTGCGGTGAAACTGCCGCCGTAAAAAGCGATCTCTGTTGTGCCGCATTCAGCCGCAGCAATCGCCGTCGCTGAACGGACATCGTCCAGACTTGCGGAGACCGAGGCCGCTATCCGGTGTTGATTACAGAACACGCAATCATGCGGGCAACCGGCGTGCGGGATGAATAACGGTATAATACGCCGCCTGGGGGTCATTTTGGCAGTGCCTCAAGTGCCGACTTTGCGGCAGCCTGTTCAGCCTCTTTCTTGCTTCTGCCGAAACCCTGACCAATCGGCGCGTCGTTCAGCCGCACTTCCACAGTGAAAGATTTCATATGGTCGGGGCCGCTTTCGTCTACCGTGTGATAACTCAGCGTCTGTCCGACTTTTTCTTGTACTACTTCCTGCAAAGCCGTTTTATAATCGAAATTCTCCAACTGCATCTGCGCTGCCTGAGGGGTCAGGTGCGCTGCGATAAGTTTTGTGACAGGCTCAAACCCACCATCAAGGTAGATCGCCGCCAGCACTGCCTCAAAAGCATCGGCCAAGATTGATGGGCGGGTGCGCCCGCCGCCTTTTTCCTCGCCGCGGCCTAATTGCAGATACTCACCGAGGTTGAAGGTTTCAGCAAGCTTTGCCAGGCTTTTTTCGCAGACAAGTTCCGCACGCAGGCGCGTCATCTGCCCTTCCGGCATGTTTGGCTTGTTCTTGTATATCAGTGCGGATACAGTCACGCCGAGAACGGAGTCGCCTAAGAATTCGAGCCGTTCATTGCTTGCCGTCCCGCTTTTTTTATGCTCATTTGCATAGGAACTGTGCGTCAGCGCAGACTCAAGCAGTGATGGGTCATTGAATGTATAGCCTAGTTTTTCCTGAAGTGATTTCATTTTTCATCCCCCACAAAAGCAAAGGCGGGTTTATAACCCGCCGTCTCATAGTCTAGTTACTAGTCACAGTTCGCTGAAACAAAGCGCAAAACATCGCCGACAGTGGCCATTTTGGCTACAGCTTCCTCATCAACCTCTGGGATATCAAATTCTTCTTCCAGTGCCATGGTAAGCTCCACAACATCTAGGGAGTCTGCGCCTAAATCATCGACAAAAGAAGTTTCTAGGTCTATTGACGCCTCACTCACTGTGAACTGTTCCGCAATAAGGGCGCGGAGTCTTTCAAAAATCACAACTAATCACCTCATAGTAATATTCAGGAATAATGCCCGTCAAATATTAAAACGAATACGGCTATTTGTCAATAATTTTATAAAACTTTTTTACATATTATCGTCCGCTTCGTCTATTTTCATGCGGCTTATATTGGTTTGCAGGCGTGCCGCAGTATCCGTGTCCACGGCAGCGGCGGCTGCGCGTATTGCGTTGGAAATAGCTGTGGCATTCGATGAACCGTGCGCTTTGATCACCGGCTTTAGTATCCCCAGCAACATGGTGCCGCCGATTTTATCGCTATCCAGCCTCGCCCGTATCTTACGCAGATGTTTTTTCACAAGCATCCCTGAAAGCAGGGTCACGAAGTTTTTAGTGAACATGTTACCGAGTTCCGTCAATATCAGTGAAGCCATGCCCTCTGCCGATTTGAGGAACACATTGCCGGAAAATCCATCACAAACCAACACATCACACGCACCGAGCATTGCAGATCGTGCCTCGACATTTCCGATAAAGTTTAAATCCCCGTCCTGCCCGGCCTTTTCAAGCAGCTTATACGCCTCTAGTTGAAGCGGGGTGCCTTTTGTAGGTTCTGTGCCGTTATTTAAAAGCCCCACACGTGGTGAATCTATCTTTAATGCATCCTCTGCATAATACGAACCCATGAAAGCGAACTGCAAAAGATATTCGGCGGTACATTCAGCATACGCGCCGCAGTCGATCAAAATGAATCCCCCGGCGTTGTTAGGGATCAACGGAGCCAGTGCGGCACGGCGGATGCCGCGTACACGTTTGACAACAAATGTTGCCCCGGATACGATAGCCCCTGTACTGCCGGCAGATACAAGCGCATCCCCCCGGTCGTCACGCAACAGATTCAGCGCAACGGTCAGCGATGAGTCTTTTTTATTCCGCACCGCGTTTAAAGGGTCTTCATCCATGCTGATCACCTCAGTGGCGTTGACGATTTCAACGCCGCGCGGCAGCTCTTTTAACCCCATTTTCTCTATGCTGCGGAGTATATCCTCACCTCTGCCGGTGAGAATGACCTCAATATTTTTACTGACTGCTTCCAAGGCGCCTTTTACAACTTCGTCAGGTGCGTTGTCCCCGCCCATGGCGTCAACAATTATTTTCATGCAATCCTCCTTGCGCCAATTCACACAGCTGTGCTGATCAGATCAATGATCGAAAGTGATCTTTCGGAAATAGCCAGGTTCTTGTTCCGTTTGCCTTTGACTTTGTGATCCAGGGGTTCTATGATGCCAAAATTGACGTTCATAGGCTGAAAGCCTGAAACAGCCCCGCCGGATGTATATAGTGCCAGTGCACCAATCGCCGTCTCTTTTGGGAAGTCCACTGGCGGCAATCCCATGAGCTCACGCGCTGTCTCCAAACCTGTCAAAAGCCCGGAAGATGCGGATTCGACGTATCCTTCCACGCCGGTTATTTGCCCCGCAAAACTTATGCTTGGCGTATTGATAAGTCTATTATACTTATCTAACAATTTTGGCGAGTCTAAATATGTATTGCGATGCATCACGCCATATCTGACAAAATCGGCGTCTTTTAACGCGGGGATCATCGAAAATACACGCCTTTGCTCCGGGAATTTCAAATGCGTCTGGAATCCGACGAGATTGTATAACGTGCCTTCAATGTTATCTTTGCGCAGTTGCACGACGGCATACGGCGTTTTGCCTGATTTGGGGTCAATTAAACCCACCGGTTTCAACGGACCGTATCGCATGGTGTCCTTTCCGCGCCTGGCCATGACTTCGATAGGCATACAACCTTCAAATATCCGCTTATCTTCAAACCCGTGAACCGGGGCTTCCTCGGCAGAAATAAGTGCATTGTAAAATGCCTCATATTCCGCTTGATTCATGGGGCAGTTGATATAGTCTGCATCCCCCTTATCATAGCGCGAGGCAAAGTACGCGTTTTCCATATCAACACTTTCAAACGTCACGATTGGGGCAGCGGAATCGAAAAAGCTCAGCATTTTTGATTCCGGCAGCAGATTTGCCAATTCTTTAGCCAACGCATCCGCGGTGAGCGGGCCTGTGGCGATAATCACACGTCCCTCCGGAATCTGCGTGACCTCGTATTCCGTGACTGAAATCAGCGGGTGGTTACGAACCTTTTCTGTCACCATGGCTGCAAATCGGGATCGGTCAACAGCCAGCGCGCCGCCGGCCGGTACACGCGTTTCATCGGCACACGCGATGATTAAACTGCCGAGTCTGCGCATTTCCTCTTTAAGCAGCCCGACGGCGTTTGTCAAGTCGTTGCTTCTCAATGAGTTTGAACATACAAGTTCTGCGAAATCCGGTGACAAATGGGCGGGCGTGCGCTTTTGTGGCTTCATCTCAATAAGTTCGACCGATATCCCTCGCTCAGCTAATTGCCAAGCGGCCTCACACCCCGCTAATCCCGCGCCGATGACTTTTACTGTCACTTTAAGTTTCCTCCGTTGCCGGAGTTGCTTTTTTAGCAGCACTGCTTTTGCGTGTAGTTGGCTTTTTAGCGGCAGATGCGGTGGATTTCTTTGCCGGGGTTTTCTTCGCCGAAGCCTTCCCTTTTGTCTTTGCGGCGGTGGATTTTTTCGTGGTTTTGGCAGTTTTCGCCTCTTTAGATCCGTCGGCAGCTGCGCCCGCTTCACTCGAATCATCGGTTTTCTTTTTCCTGTAGCCGCGTTGGTCTTCCGGCAGGAAGTTGGGGCATTTCTCGTTAATACAAAACGGTTTGTTTGCGCCTCTGCCGGATTTTTTGAACATAGTTTGTCCGCATTCGGGGCAATTGTTGGCGACCGGTACGTCCCATGTTAGGAAACCGCATTCTTTCAAATTTTCACACGCGTAATACGTATAGCCATTTTTCGATGTGCGTTTGAGTATCCGCAAACCGCACTTCGGGCATTTGCCGGGCATCTCGACAATGATCGGCTTTGTGAAGCTGCAATCGGGATAACCGGGACATGCCAAGAACCTGCCAAATCGCCCGGATTTGACAACCATCTGCTTGCCGCATTCATCGCAAATTTCCTCAGAAACCTCATCCGGGACTTTTATGCGTTCACCCTCAAGTGCCGTTTCGGCGTTGTCGAGTGCTTGGTTGAATCCGCCGTAGAAGTTTGCCAGAACGCTTTTCCAGTCGTTTTCACCTTTTTCAACACTGTCAAGCGATGCTTCCATCCGCGCGGTGAACTGGAGATCGACAATGTCGGTGAATCGCTCTTTCATTAGATTCGTCACCACTTCGCCGAGCGGGGTTGGGCGCAGATTCTTGCCTTCTTTGACCACATATTCGCGGTCAAGAATCGTCGAAATGGTCGGTGCGTAGGTACTCGGGCGGCCGATGCCGGATTCCTCCATTGCGCGGATCAGCGTGGCTTCAGTATATCGCGCGGGCGGCTGAGTGAATTTTTGCTCTTGCTTAATATCGGCAAGTTTTAACGGGTCACCCTCTTTTAATTCCGGCAATGGGGACTGAACCTCTTCTTTCTCGTCGTCCTTCCCCTCTTCATAGACCGCTGTAAATCCGGCGAAAGTAATCACCGTGTGATTCGCCCGGAAGACATATCCGGCAGATACTGTATCCACCGTGACGCTGTCATATATCGCCTGTGCCATTTGGCTTGCGACAAACCGGCTCCAAATGATGCGGTATAGTCTGTATTGGTCGTTTGTGACGCTGGCTTTTATCTGCTCAGGCGTGATGAACACGCTACTGGGGCGAATCGCCTCATGCGCGTCTTGGGAGCTGTTTTTCGATTTATAACGGTTTGGTGTGCTGGGGTAGAATTTATCGCCGTAATGCCCGGTGATGTATTTTTTCGCGTCCTGCATGGCATCTTCCGATATGCGCAATGAGTCCGTTCTCATATACGTGATCAGACCGACAGTGCCCTCACCCTTGATATCCACACCCTCATATAATTGCTGGGCGATTGACATGGCGCGGCGCGGCGTCATACCGAGTCTGCGGGATGCCTCTTGCTGCAATGTGGACGTGATAAACGGCGGCGCGGCAGAACGCTTCTTATCAGCGCGTTTGACCGACTTCACCGAAAACGGGGAGGCTTTGATCGCTTCAACTACTGTATTCACTTCATCAGCACTTGTGAGTTCCATCTTCTTTTTCTCATTCCCGTGGAACGCAGCGGTGAATTTGCCGGGAGCGTCGCAAAGCGCGAGATCGACGTTTAAATGCCAGTATTCTTCCGGCACAAAGTCGCGTATTTCATTTTCCCTGTCTGTGACCATTCTGGTGGCAACAGACTGTACCCGTCCGGCAGAGAGTCCGCGGCGGATCTTTTTCCACAACAGCGGACTGAGCTTATAGCCGACAATCCTGTCCAATATACGCCGCGCCTGTTGGGCGTTGACCAGATCTTCGTCTATGATGCGCGGGTTTTCGATACTGTCTTTCACAACGTTCTTCGTTATCTCATTGAAAGTGACCCTGAACGTGGTTTCTTCAGGCAGTTCTAACAGCTCTTTCAAATGCCAAGAGATGGCCTCACCTTCCCGATCCGGGTCAGTGGCCAGAAAGACTTTTGTGCTGTTTTTTGCCGCTGTCTTCAGCTCTTTTATAGTGTCCTCACGGCCTTTGACCGGATGATATTCCGGAATAAAGCCGTTGTCAATATCGACCCCCAGCGTGCTTTTCGGCAGATCGCGCAAATGACCCATGGAGGCTGTTACCTTATATCCGGGGCCCAGGTATTTGCCGATCGTTTTCGCTTTCGCCGGGGATTCGACGATTACAAGATTGTTTTCTTTTGCCATTACATATAGACCTCGCTAGTTATTTTGAGTTGACTAAGGTGATGACTGTGTTTCAGTCAGCGAAAAATAATTCCCCTCACCCCGTACAACGTGCCCGTTGATTTCAAGCATTGTCAGTGCCGTCAGCACTTCTGGCGCGGGGAGGCCTGTGTTTATGATTATCTCATCCACATGCAGATTCGCATTGCCGATGGCGGATGCAACGGCTTTTTCGCTTCCGTCTAAACCTTCTAACACTTTGTCTACGTCAATATATTCCACATCGGAGACAATGTCAATCACTTTTTCATCGTTATGCGCCGTATCACTTTTGTATTTTTTAACAAGCCGCTCTTCACCCCGCTTGTCCAGCGGGACTAATTCTTTTCTTTTTAGCCTTATTTTATCAGGGAACAACGCCTCGTATTCACCTGCAATATTCTCGCCCGACAACAGCGGAATCGCACCCTCACGCAATAAGATGTTCGATCCTTCGTAGACGCTGGACGTCACGCTGCCCGGCACCGCGAACACGTCCCGCCCCTGCTCTAAC
>WQVW01000064.1 GCA_009785655.1 Oscillospiraceae bacterium
GAGGCGGAAGGCTTGTGGGTAAAAGTAATACTGGAAGGCGCACCGCAGGATGTGAACGGGGATTTGCTAGACGTTGGCACCATATGCAAAGAACTAAACACAGCTTGCGACACCGAATATAATGGCACGTTCGGTATTGAGATTGAGCGGGAGAACGGTGCCGGTGAATATATAATAGCCGTCGCAAGTACGCTGCCTGAACACGGCAGTCTCAAGGAATATATAATTCCGGCACACACATGGGCAGTCTTTCCGGGCAATAACTTCTTTGCAGATGAATATTCAGACGCAGAATCCGCAATAAAGCTTGAAGAGCGCATTTATACGGAATGGCTGCCCACTTCCGGCTATGAGATCGCCGACCATTTAGATGTGGCATTTATGTTTGCCACGAACGATTTAGCAAATGCGCCTTTTGAGCAGTGGCTACCTGTCAAGAAAATAGATCAGGCTTAACCTAACGGCTGCAACCCCAACAATAGCATCGCGCCGGAGCAGGCCAGTGATTCATCGACACTGCCGCAGGTGCGGATTTTGAACTCCTGCCTCTCCAGAATGCCGCCATCGGCCGTGACAAGCTCACGCTGCAAGGCAAGTACACAAACATCCTCGCCGATTGACGACAGCGTGAGTGTATCTTTCGGATTCATGCCGTATGTCACAATGCATCTAGTCTCTGCAAATCGAGGTGCAAAGCCGCCGGGGGTTAGCAGAATTCCGCACCGCAATCGCGGCCTTGATTCCGCATGAAATCGGCAACTTGGGGAGACGACGACAATATCCGCATCGTGACGATCAAACTCCGCCTCCGGAAGAATATGCGTGACAAAAACATCCCCGCTCAATCGCGCGACTTGACTGCCAATGACGCGTGTAAAACTCTCCCCGGCGGATTCGATGACAATGAGATTCATTATATCTAGCCCCCTCTTCTTTGTCTTTTCGTTCTATCAATCACTTCTAAAATCTTTATTGTGGGGATTGACAACAGCACCCAAAGCAGCGAAAAACTCAGACTGATCTGCCCCATCAGGTTCATCCGCATGTGGGAATAATCCCAGACGTTGAGACCGAGCCATATGTTGACCACCGCGCCCGCGATAAATTCCGCGGTGGTGATTAATGCGCCCGCGGCAATCCACTTTTTCCATGGGGCAACGCGGCTTTTTGTGGCAATGATGTTCAGGAGGACAACACATAATCCACCCACGAAAAACATGGACAAATGCGTCCGCTGGCGAAACAAAAGCTCCAACATACAATAGACAATCCCGCCAGTCAGAAAGATTAAAACGTAAACAGATACGGTTTTCATGTGGTTTATGATTGCCTGATGGAAACTGGCTATCCGACTCATCGAAATCTGTAACGAAGATGTAACGTGTCTCACGCACAAATAAAAACCCCCTTGAAACTCAAAACCAGGTTTCAAGGGGGTTTTCTTGTAGCTTCTTATACGCCAAATTTTTCCTTGTTATATTGCGCGATTTCATCGGTCATAATCGGCTCAACATGCTTGTAGATCACATCTCCCGGGCCACCGTAGGTGAACGAGACGATGAAGTTCCCCGCCGATGTATACGTTTCGCAAGCCCGGCGCGTCTCGGCACGGATTTGCGCGTCTGTGGCATCCGGCAAATCGATTTTGGACATATCGCAACCGCCCATCAACACCATGCGACCGTCAATTTCCTTCTGCAATCTCAGAATATCATTTTCTGGGAGCACGCCTTGCCAGATATCGATACCGATGTCAATCATGTCCTCAACAATCGGCTCACAGAACGAGTCGGAGTGGTGCAGGATGAGGACGCCCGCATCGGTCAGGACTTTGTAAATCTTCGTATATTGCGGCTTGATAAACTCGCGCCACACGTCCGGACTCACGAACAGGCTGTGTTTGCTGCCCCAGTCATCGTGAGAGAGCACGATATCCGGCTTCAGGTATTTGACCAGCAGCTCCATATACGTGCGGCGATATTCGCCGATCACCTCGCAAAGTTCCTGCATTGCCTCCGGCTCCAGCAGGAAGTTCATCAGCATATCCTCGAATCCCATCAGGAAGTGCAGCTGCTCGAACAATCCGGTCGGCGCGATGACCATTGAGAGTTTGCCCTTCGCGCGGATCTCTTCCTGCGTTTTAATGGCCTCTTCCCAACCAGCGGAGCAATTGGCAACAAGAGCCGGCACATTCACATACTCCCGCCATTTTGTAATATCGGGCAGAACCTTGTCATCGTCCGTCACATGCGGCATACCGGAAATCTGATCCGCCGGCCAGGTAATCAGCGTCCCCCAACGGTCGCGCGTGTCTTTTCCTTTTTCCCGGTTCCCATTTGTGAACGCCACAAGCGGGTCAAGCATCAGCTCAAACGGCTCCCACATGTTAACAAGTCTATCCGGCTTTCCGCCTTTTTTCATTGTTTCTAAAAAATTGTCTTTAATACTCAGCACTGACATTGCCTCCTGATCATTAATTTTGATAACAGTATTATACATGGTTTTTGGGTTTTGCACAATAAAAATGGGAACGTTTCACACGCTCCCATAAACTTTTTTCGGTTATCTTGTCTGCCCGTCGCCATAGATTACGAATTTTGATGACGTCAATTGCGCCAATCCCATCGGGCCTCTCGCGTGCATTTTTTGCGTTGATATGCCAATCTCCGCGCCGAGGCCGAATTCGCCGCCGTCGGTGAATGCTGTCGATGCGTTCACGTACACCGCCGCCGCATCGATCTCGTCCATGAATCGGCGTGAGGCTGTATAATCGTTCATGACAATCGCCTCAGAGTGCTTGGATCCGTATTTGTTGATATGCGCAATTGCCTCATCAAGCCCCATAACCACTTTGACAGCCAGAATATAGTCAAGGAATTCCGTATAAAAATCCTCATCAGTCGCAGGTTTGACAGATTCACCAAGTATTTCCACCGTCTCCGCACATCCACGGAGTTCAACGTTCTTTGTGTCCATCAGATTTTTCGCCATAGGCAGAAACTCACGGGCAATCTCCCTGTCCACAAGCAGTGTCTCCGCCGCATTGCAGACTGATACGCGCCGGCACTTGGCGTTGAATATGATCTCCGCCGCCATGCTCAGATCCGCCGTGGATTCAACATACACATGGCAATTGCCGACACCGGTTTCAATCACCGGGACTTTCGAGTTCGCCACGACGTGATTAATAAGCCCCGCACCGCCTCTGGGAATCAGCACATCTATATATTCTGAGAGATTCATCAGCGCATTTACACTGTCTCGCGTTGTATCCTGTACCAGTGATACAGAGTCTTCCGGCAACCCGGCCGCTTTGATCGCCTCTCGCATGATCGTGACGAACGCGTTGTTGGAGTTGAACGCTTCTTTTCCGCCGCGCAACATCACGGCGTTGCCCGCTTTCAGGCAGAGTACCGCGGCATCCACCGTCACATTCGGGCGAGATTCGTATATGATTGCAATCACACCCAGCGGCACGGTTTTGCGGCCTATAGACAGCCCGTTGGGTCGTGTTTCAAGTTTATCAACTTGGCCGATTGGGTCAGTCAGTGCCACGACTTCGCGCACGCCTTGGGCAATTGCGTCAATCCGCCCGGCGTCTAACATCAGACGATCCATCAGTGATGGTGACATGCCATTTTCACGGGCGGCGTCCATATCAAGCTTGTTTGCTTCAATAATAACCTGCTTATTCGCTTCGAGAGCATCCGCGATGTGAATAAGCGCGGCGTTTTTGATTTTCGTGGAACTTGTCATCAGCACCATCGCGGCGGATTTCGCCCGTGCGCCTTGGGTTTCTATCGCGGTCATAAATATGCCCTCCTTTTGATTTCACAGCGTGAACAATGTGCCTACCCCGTCCCCATGTGCGGCAGCATACAGATTTTCCGGATTTGATCCGTTGGTGATAGTCGTATCAATTCCAGCCTCTCCCGCTATGCGCGCGGCGATTAGCTTCGTCGCCATCCCGCCGGTGCCAAGGCTGCTGCCGACACCGCCGGCAATCCCGATAATCTTTTCGTCAATGTCCGTCACCACCGGAATCAACTTCGCGTCCGGATTTTTACGCGGATCAGAGTCATACAGCCCGTCAATGTCTGAGAGGATGACGAGCAAGTCAGCCTCCACAAGTGCCGCGACATAGGCCGACAACGTGTCGTTATCCCCGAAAATCCTGTGTTCGGATTCAATTTCCTCTATACAAACAGAGTCGTTCTCGTTGACAATCGGAATAACGCCCATTTTAAGCAGTGCGTCAAATGTCCCGCGCAGATTCTGCTTCACTGTCGGCCTGTCAATATCGTCGCGTGTCAGCAACACCTGACCGACTGTTGCGCCATATTCGCCGAACAGTTTATCGTAAATATGCATAAGCTCCAGCTGTCCCACGGCGGCGACAGCCTGTTTTACACGGATTTCAGAAGGCCGCGCATCCAGCCCAAGCTTCGCCACCCCCGCGCCTATCGCGCCGGATGTGACTAAAATAACTTGATGCCCTTCGTTTTTTATGTCAGTCAACGCACGGGAGAGTGCTTCAATATTCCGAAAATTCAACCCCTTGCCGCCATGACAGAGCGTTGATGTGCCGACTTTGAAAACTATGCGCTTTTTCTCCATTTGCATACCTCCCGTCCGTGAAACTTTTGTATTTTTTAAGGCTGACGAGGGCTCACTGTGCGCCCCTGCATAGCGATTTCGATTAATAACTAATATCCATACTTCGCAAAATGGAGCTTATATTCCTCCATTGTTTTTTCCACTATTTTTACCGCTTCGCCTCTGCTCACGACTTCAGAGACTGCGGTTTCTTTATTTTCCAGTTTTTTATACACAGCGAAAAAGTGTTTCATCTCATCGAATACGTGTTCAGGCAATTCCGATATATCGTGATAGCCGTTATAGCGCGGATCCGTATGCGGCAACGCGATAATCTTCTCATCCAATGAATCTCCGTCAGTCATTATAATCGCGCCGATCGGATAGCAGTGGACAAGCGTCATTGGTAAAATCGGCTCTGAACAGAGGACTAGCACGTCCAGCGGGTCACTGTCGTCAGCGAACGTGCGCGGGATAAACCCGTAATTCGCCGGGTAGATTGTGCTTGTATACAACACACGATCCAGGATAAGCAAACCGGTTTCCTTATCCAGCTCATACTTCATTTTGGAGCCTTCGGAGATTTCTATTACAGCGACAAAATCCTCCGGATTGATCCTGTCATGGTCTATGTTGTGCCATATGTTACTGCTCACTTGAAAATACACTTCCTTAAAAATAAATTGCAGGGGCGGCTTTTAGCCGCCCCTACAGTCAGGGTACGATGCTAAAAAATTGAATATGCTACGATAATTCCGACAAATGCGATTGAGATTGTCGAAACAAGTTTGAACAAGGTATTGATTGACGGGCCGCAAGTGTCTTTAAACGGGTCGCCAACCGTGTCACCGATAACGGCCGCTTTATGATTGTCTGAGCCTTTTCCGTTATGCGCGCCGCTTTCGATATATTTCTTTGCGTTATCCCATGCGCCGCCGGCGTTTGACATAAAGTTTGCCAGCGCAAATCCGGCCACTGTCGCACCGGCAAGCAGACCCACAACGCCTGACGGGCCGAGGAGAACGCCTGTCGCAATCGGCAATATGACCCCAAGAAGCGATGGTAAAATCATCTCACGCAGGGCACTTTTTGTGCATAAATCCACACATGTCGTATAGTCTGGTTCAGCCGTACCTTCCATCAGGCCGGTGATTTCCCTGAACTGACGGCGCACTTCTACCACAATACTCTGCGCCGCGCGCTGGACTGATGACATGGTAAGCGCTGTGAAGACAAATACAAGCATAACCCCCAGGAACAGGCCGATTAAAACGGCCGGGTTATTAATGCTTAAATCCATCGCTTGACGACCGGCGTATTCAAGCCGTGCATTCGCAACGTTTACGAAAGAAACTATCAGCGCGAGTGACGTCAGTGCCGCAGAACCTATCGCGAAACCTTTTCCAGTAGCTGCTGTGGTGTTGCCCAATGAATCGAGGGCGTCCGTACGCTCACGAACCACTTTGTCAAGATGTGCCATTTCAGCAATACCGCCGGCGTTGTCGGCCACGGGGCCATATGCGTCACATGCCAAGGTGATGCCGAGCGTAGAGAGCATTCCAACAGCGGCAATCCCGATCCCATAAAGTCCTCTTGAGAAAGAGAGGGCGTATCCAGGTGAACTCGGATCCAAGATTCCGCCAGAGGCGAGGAAGCTTATCAGAACAGCCGCAGCGATAATCAACACCGGCGGCAGGGTAGACTTCATCCCCAGCGAGATACCACCAATGACTATTGTCGCGGAGCCTGTTTCAGATGCCTCAGCCAGCTTTTTCGTTGGCTTGTACGTATCTGACGTAAAATACTCTGTGAAATAAGCGATCAGGCAACCTGCTGCTACACCGACAAGAATTGAGATAAACAATCCCAGCCAGTACTCTCTGCCCATAATAAAATATGATAGCGGAGCCGCAGCAATTGTCGCAAGTGCAGCTGCAACGTATGTGCCGCGCCGCAGTGTGTGCAAAAGCTCTTTTTGAGACGCTTTCTCGCCTGTTCTGATAAAGAATGAGCCAATGATCGAAGCAATTACGCCAACGACAGACAGTGCCACAGGCAAGAACATACTCGCCCACATTACGTCACTTCCCATAGCCTGGAATCCTGCAAAACCGAGGGCAATGGCGGCGTGCATCGCTTTGATATAGCTTTCGTACAAGTCAGCGCCCATGCCGGCGACGTCGCCAACATTGTCACCTACGTTATCTGCGATAACAGCGGGGTTACGCGGGTCATCTTCCGGAATCCCGGCTTCAACTTTACCCACCAGATCCGCACCCACGTCAGCGGCTTTGGTGAATATGCCGCCGCCCACACGCGCGAAAAGGGCAAAAGCAGAAACACCGACACCGAACATGACCATATTTTCCGCAATATATTGTGCTTCAAGATTAAAGATAAATCTGAGAACTATAAACCACAAGGAAACATCAAGCAAAGACAAACCCACCACTGTGAAACTCATCACAGTGCCGGAAGAGAATGCCACTTTCAAACCTTTGTTCAGGCTTTCGCTCGCTGCGGCGGCTGTGCGTATATTTGCTTTCGTCGCGATTTTCATACCAATATAGGCAGAAACCTGACAGAGTATTCCCCCGGTGAGAAACGCAAAAGGTATAAACGGCGTTGCGTAACCCAAAATTGCCAAAACCCCTAGAATGATAAACATTAACACATAGAATTTGGCCACAGTTCTGAGCTGGCGTTTCAGGTAAGCGTTCGCCCCCGCTCGTATCGAGGCTGCGATTTTTTGCATAACTTCCGTGCCTTCAGAAAACTTCAAGACTTTTTTCCTTTGGATAAAAGCAAAAACCAAGGCGACAACCGCCCCTGCTATGCCAATCCAAAAGGCATTTTCAAAATTCATTTACCCATCCTCATTCCTTCTTTTTACATTGTCTGAAATTCGCCTATTCATTTTAATAAAATACTTCCGGCTTGTCAACAATTAATTGCCAAATAAGAAAACAACGTCTTTGAATATTCAAAGACGTTGCTATTATCGCTGGAGGCGACACCCGGATTTGAACCGGGGAATCGGGGTTTTGCAGACCCCTGCCTTACCACTTGGCTATGTCGCCTCGTCTCGTCGCTTACGCGGTGACTTCGCTGCGTTTCCGCCGCCGGGCTTTGCCCTCTGGCGAAACTCCACTGTGTCACTGCAACGCTCCTTTTCCAACGTGAACCCACTTCGTTGGGCTTCGCGTTGGGGATGCGGGGACGGGGGTTATTGGGGAAAATGATTCAAGGGCGCGCAATGCGCGCCCTTGCGTGGAGCGGGCGACGAGGCTCGAACTCGCTACCTCCACCTTGGCAAGGTGGCGCTCTACCAGATGAGCTACGCCCGCATAACGCGTAATA
>WQVW01000065.1 GCA_009785655.1 Oscillospiraceae bacterium
CACCGCGCATTGAGGCGTTTAACAAGTGTGACGTGTTGTCAGATGATGCCCGGCCGCACGGGGAGCATAGTGTGGAGATCTCGGCCAAAACAGGCGCAGGAATCAGCACGCTTTTAGAGAAGATAGACGAGATTTTTGCCAAAGCGAAAAAGAAAGTCACGCTCCGAATACCTTATGATAAAGGCGCACTGGTAGAAACACTGCATAGAGAAAGCGCGGTGAAAGCGATGCGGTATCTTGAAGATTGTGTAGAGCTTGACGCGGTAATCAGTGCGGACATGTACGGCAGACTAAAGGAATTTATCTGGACGGAATCTGAAGATAATGGAAAATGATGATATAGGTTTGGCAGGGGCGCACATTGTGCGCCCGTAAATTTAAAGCGCGCGCAATGCGCCTCTGCAGGCGAAACGAAAAAACAGGTGCAATCTTATACAAGATAGTATATAATAAAACAGTGTGGCTGGAAGTTTGTAATGAGGTGGACAAAGTGAAGTTCTTTGAAAAACAGGTGAAAAAGAAGACCATGTATGAGGGGCTTATTATAAACGTCAGAAGAGACGTTGCGGAGATACAAAACGGCAGACATGTTCCGCGTGAGGTGGTGGAGCACCCCGGCGGTGTTGCAGTCATTCCGGTGACAGAAGACAAAAAAGTTCTGATGGTGCGCCAGTACAGGTATCCGATGGAAGAAGAGCTTTTAGAGATTCCGGCGGGCAAATTAGATGAGGGTGAAGATCCGTTTGCCTGTGCGGTGCGTGAACTCGCGGAAGAGACAGGCTGCACGGCGAGCAAATATGTGTTTCTGGGAGAGACGTATCCGTCACCGGGTTTTTGCAGAGAGACTTTATATATGTATCTGGCACTTGACTTGACATACGGTGAAATGAATTTGGATGAAAATGAGCTGTTGAGTGTGGAGCGGCATGGGATAGACGAACTGGTGGAGATGATCATGCAAAACAAATTGCCAGATGCAAAAACCATTGTAGGAATAATGAAAGCAAAAAAATATTTAGAGCAAAATTGATTAAAAGGGTTGGAGGAATCGCTATGATGAAAACAGTGCTTATTGTTGACGATGAAAAGAATATAGTCGATATACTCAGCTTCAATTTAAAAAAAGAGGGATATGAAATAACCATTGCGTATGACGGGGAAGCGGCGCTTGGCGAATATTCAAAAAAACGCCCGGATCTTATCCTGCTTGACGTGATGCTGCCGTATATTGACGGGTTTGAAGTATGCAGAAGAATCCGTGAAGTTGACAATACAACGCCAATTATCATGCTCACCGCCCGCGAGGAAGAGACGGACAAGGTGTTGGGATTAGAGTTGGGTGCGGATGATTATATAACAAAGCCATTTTCCGTGCGTGAGCTTCAGGCACGCGTGAAGGCCAACATACGCCGTAACGGCCAAGGAGCCGCGCCAGCCAGTCAAGAACATGTTTTCGGCCTTGTGATTGATAGAGAGCGCTTTGACGTATACATTGACGGCCGCAGTGCGGAGCTTACCCAACGTGAGTTTGAGCTGATTAGTTTTCTTGCCGCAAGCCCCGGCAAGGTATTTTCGCGCGAAGAGTTGCTGCATGAAGTATGGCAATACGAGTATTTCGGCGATTTGCGCGCAGTAGACGTGGCGGTGCGGAGATTGCGCGAAAAAATCGAGGAAGACTCCGGTCAGCCACAATATATAATCACCAAGCGCGGCGTGGGGTATTATTACAGCAGTTAGAGAATAGTGCTGGTGGCAGGCAAATACGGACGCCATGTCATTCGGTTAAGCGGGTGACCTGTGGTCGTCCACATTATTATTTTCTCGCGTTTGACAGCAACCAATAGCTATTTTTTATAAACATTTTACAAAGGAGGCGTGGCTGCGTGAGCAGGAGTCTGCGGATTAAGCTTGTATTTATCATGCTGATGTTAATCGTATTGCTGATGACAGTCGTGCTCGTTTTCCTTGTGCGCGGGGTGCAGGGATTTTTTACTGATGAATTCGATGTGCAGATGAGGCAGATGTTCGGTGAGTCAGATGTGCTGGTGCAGGAACTGCGGCTGGCTGTACAAAGTGATGACGCCGTTGAAAATATGGAGGGTGTGCTGTCTGTTTTTGAAGGGCAGCTCGGTATCGATGGAATCACAAGGAACCTGTATATACTTGACGGGAGCACTGCGGCGGTACTCAGCAGCTCCAGCGGGAATCCGCGCGTTAATGTTACAGAGAATATCACCGCGGCGATGCTACAGGACGATATTGCCCATATCGGGAGTTCGGGGACAGATTTTATGGACATTGCTGTCCCGATAACCTATCCTGATTCGGGCGCGAGATATATAATCTATATTATAGATAACAAACATATGGCGCAGAGTTTAAGCGCGGATATTTTTACGATTATACGTGATGCTGTGCTGATCGGCGCGGTGATATCTATTGCAATCAGTTTGATTATCTCCAAAACATTGCTGACACCGATAGAGGGCATGACCAAAGCGGCGGAAGCGATGGCCGATGGGGACTTTTCCAGAAAAATCGTTGTTGAGTCGGAAGACGAGATCGGCATTCTATCAAAGACATTTAACGACATGGCCTCACAGATCGAGACCATGTTGGAAGAGTTGAAAAAAGCGGAGCAGCTGCGCCGCGAATTCGTCGCGAATGTGTCGCACGAGCTTCGGACGCCGCTGACAAGCATACGGACTTATGCCGAGACAATATTTGATACCGAAGAGATCGGCCGAGAGACTCAGGATGAGTTTTTGCGGGTGATTATTAACGAAAGCGATCGCATGACCAAGATTGTCCAGGATTTACTGGAGCTGTCGCGGTTTGACTCCGGCCGCAGCAAACTTTCGGTTGAGGAATTTTCTATAGAGCAGTCAGTCCGCGGCGTATATACAGCCATTGCCTTGGAAGCGAAAAAAAGAGGACATGTTTTGAATCTTGAGCTTGAGTGGAAGCTGCCGAAAATAAAAGGCGACAGAGCGCGGATTGAACAGGTGTTGATGAACATTATTATTAATGCCTTGAAATATACGCCGGACGGCGGCTTAATAGACATTTACAGCGGAAGTGCGGATGGCAGCGTATGGGTTAAGATCGAAGACACTGGCGTCGGTATCCCAGAGGAAGACCTTCCGCACGTGTTTGACAGGTTTTACCGTGTCGATAAAGCAAGATCCCGTGAATCCGGGGGAACAGGGCTTGGCTTGTCAATTGCAAAAGAAATCATTACGTTGCACGGCGGGGACATACAGGTAGAGAGCGCTTATGGCAAAGGTACATCTGTGACGATTGTGCTGCCGATAGAGGGGCCTGTAGATGATTAAATCGAAAAGAATTGCGGAATGGGTCAAAACAGCGTTGATTGTGCTTTTAACAGCAAGTGCAATGATACTTGGATGGCGTACAGCACTGTTTAATGATTTTTTCAATTCAATCCCATTTTTGGGGAATATTGCGGGGTTGGTGGCTGGTTCCACCCCGGCTGCACCCGCGGTAAGCATGGATGCAGAGGCAGTGCGGCCTTTAACTATCGTTGTCACCGATGACAATGGTATCCGTCATGGCATTAAATATGACGTGGTTGAGCGTAACAATGCTTATGACAGAATCAGCAGCATTTTTGCTGAAGCACTGGGTTCTATGGCAGAACCCGTGGAGATAAGCGAAGAAACCTGGAGAACGGCGTTGTTCACGCCGGGAGTATATTTTGAGTATATTATGCCCGTGAGACTGTCAGTTTTAGACGGATGGCTCGGCGTGCGAATGCCGGAATTTGCGGAAGACATATCGTTGCGGCGGATATTTGTTGCGTTTAGCGGAGATACAAACAGAATATATTTTGAAGATGCGGTGAGTGGGATATTTTATGGAGCCGACACAGTTTCTGCAAGAAGCATTCAGGAGATGTACAGCACTGACCCTAACGGTGCGGTATTCGCTTTTGAAACGGGACTGGCAGTGGCCGAAAACGCGCCATATATGTTGATTATGCCCGGCAACACGCACCCATTCATACGCGCTATGATTACAGGCAGTGCGCAAGAACATCTTGCAACGGTGCTTTTTGCGTTTGGGTTGGAAAATGAAACAATCCATTCCTCTTATGACAGTGACGGAGCACGGCGTTATCTTGGGACGCATTTTAATATTAGGGTGGAGTCGAATGGCCGGGTGACGTACCGCTTAACCGGCGGTGTGCAGATGACGGAAGGATATCCACTGAAAAGTGAAAGTGAAATGATTGAGGTTGCCCGTGCTATCGTGGCCGATACGATCAGCGGACACAGCAGTGGTGAGGCTGAGATATTTTTTGAGAAAATTGAGCAAGACTCCGGGAACTCTTTCTCAGTGACCTTTGGGTACTATATCGCCGGCGGGCGTGTGCATTTATTTGAAGACGGCCATGCGGCGCGGATCACATTCTCGGATGGGGTGGTGGTAGAGGCGGAACTTATTTTCAGGAACTTTTCGGTTATCACGGGAGAATATGCAACGCTGCTGCCGGAAAAACAAGCATTGGCCGCTGCCGGCGGCGAGTTTATGTTAAGTTTTCCGTACGCTGGGGCAGAGAAGCTGATGCCATCTTGGATCAAATATGGCTTTGGAGGAAGTGATTTTTAAATGAGTGTATCAAGAATCAAAAATCTTGCCATCGCGGCACTGTGCTTGATCAATGGATTTTTCCTCGCGTTTATTATAACCAATAGCAGCATTGAGGCGAGAAATGAGCGGCAGACACTTGAAAATATTGCTGCCATATTGCTGGAAGGCGGCATAACAATAAATTCGGAAGACATCCATACTCGCGGAGATTTAAGGACGATGCGGACGATGCGCAGTATTGAGACAGAGGCAGCAATCGCCCAAGCCATACTTGGGCAGACAATGATGACGGAAGATGGCGGTATGATATACACATATAGCAGCGATAGAGGCGTTGCGGTGTTTTTCAGCGCTGGTTTTTTTGAGATAAATTTGTATGAAAATGTAATCACCAACGCGGCCGGCACGATGCGGACAGTGGAAAGGCTGCTGCGCGATATGGAGATTGAGACATCGCGCCTGAATTTGACTGGCAGACCAGGGAATGAGACTGTTTCCGCCGTTGGCGCATACAGAGGGGCGAGTGTTTTTAATGGCACAATCGATTTTGTATTCATTGACGGCAGTTTACGAAGGATTGAAGGCACCCATATAACAGGTGTTGAGGACGTGGAAGATGGTATGATGATATCATCTGTCAGCACGGTACTTTTAGACTTTTTAACCTGGGCAAGAAAAGGCGAAACGGAAAGCACAAGGATATACAAAGTAGAGGCTGGTTTTTTCTATCGCGAGGCGGGACGTGGAGAAGGCGTGCTTATACCGACCTGGCTTATTGCTGCCGATAACGGCAGGCAATATTTAATTGATGACTCAACAGGAGATATATGGCTGGCTGGCATTGTTTTCTAATTATTTTCCAAAAATGCAATATAAATATGAGTCAAATGTGATTGAAGACTGTCATAGCACAGATTATCAAATATTGTATTGCAAAAAAAAACCATTTGTAGTATAATGACATGAAAAAAAGTTGAGAAACAGGGAATACTCTTCAATATCAGTATTTATCATGTTTTGCGGTTGAGAAGAAAGGCAACAATTGCGTGGGGCGAATGCGCCGGAGCGATTTTGTCTTTTTCCGTGAGTGAAACGATTCAGACATTCTTTCTTCAAAATATTTCAAAGGAGTGAGCCTGTGACAAAATATGTCATAAATGGCGGGAAACCGCTGAACGGCGAGGTTGAGATAAGCGGCGCGAAAAACGCGGCGGTGGCCATTATACCGGCGGCTTTAATGGTAGATGGTGTTTGTAGAATTGAGAATTTGCCGGAGATTTCAGATGTGACCATGCTTCTGAATATCTTAAAGGAAATGGGCGCGGATATCCGCGTTGTGAATAAAAGAACCATAGATATTGACTGCACAAGAGTGAAAACGTCGCGTGCCACGTTTGACGCGATGCGGCGCATTAGGGCTTCATACTATCTTCTCGGGGCGTTATTAGGGCGGCATGGCAAGGCGGATATCGCGATGCCGGGCGGCTGTAATTTTGGCGGTGTGCGGCCTATTGACCAGCATGTCAAAGGCTTTGCGGCGATGGGTGCCTCCGTTAATATTCAGAACGGCATTGTGTCGGCAGAAACAAGCGGAAGATTGAAAGGGACTTCGATCTATCTTGACGTAGTATCTGTCGGGGCAACGATGAATATTATGCTCGGTGCTGCGTTGGCTGAAGGGAAAACGTACATTGAAAACGCAGCGAAAGAACCGCATATCGTAGACTTGGCAAACTTTTTGAATTCTATGGGTGCGGATGTCCGCGGCGCGGGTACCAATGTTATAAAAATCAATGGCGTAGATAGAATGAGAGGCGGATTTTATTCAATCATCCCGGATCAGATTGAAGCGGGGACATATATGGCCGCCGTAGCAGGAACCGGCGGCAGGGTGGTAATAAAAGACGTGATACCAAAGCATTTAGAATGCATATCAAGCAAACTCAGAGAAATGGGTGTCACGGTTATTGATCTTGAAGATGCGGTCGTTGTGGAACGTACGGGGCCGATACTAAGGGCAAATATAAAAACAATGCCGTACCCTGGATTTCCAACAGATATGCAACCGCAGCTGGCAACCGTGCTTTGCCAGGCAGAAGGGACAAGCATCATCACAGAGGGTGTATGGGACAACAGGTTTAAATACGTTGATGAATTGGTGAAAATGGGCGGATCAGTTCGGGTTGAAGGAAAAACTGCGATTATTGAAGGTGTGAGCGGGTTAACCGGTGCACCGCTGAAAGCCGGGGATTTACGCGCGGGCGCGGCGTTGGTTATCGCTGGGTTATGTGCCAAAGGCCAAACCGTTGTCGAAGGCGTAAATTATATTGAACGCGGTTATGAAAAAATGATAAAAAAGCTCACTTTACTGGGCGCAGACATAAAAAGCGTATTCCAGCCGGATGAACCGGCTAATAAAAAGATTATAGGCTAAGATATTTAAGGGGAGTGTACAGTATACACTCCCCTAATCATAGAATCGCTGATTACACAGCGAAGAACCCTGCGCCATCGTATTCGTACAATTTTGCTGGGATTTCCATTGGCGGATCCATAGGCGTGAGCTCCCCGGTCAGATATTTTTTTGCGGCGATAAGTGCTTTGTCCACCATGTCAGCCGGCAGCGGGAATGGGCCGTGGGCGGGATAAATTTCGTCAAACGCGTCTTTCATCGCCGCGAGTTTCTCCATACTGAAGACATACGAATGGAAATCGCGGAAGTCTCCGAACATAAACACAGCACTTGCGATGCTGTCGCCGGTGACAATAAAGCGATTTTTACGATCCAGCAATGCAATGCTGCCGGGGGTGTGACCCGGAATCAGAATCACCTCAAGCGCCCGCCCGCCGATGTCGATGACGCTGCCCTCCCACAGCGGGGCGATCTGTGCGCCGGCGTTCGTGTTCTGGATATGCGGCATCGTTCGGCAATAGTGCGCCATTTCAGCCGGGTGCATATGTGCTAGGCCGAACTCTGCGTTGTTGCCAATATGGTCACCATCGGCATGGCTGGTGACAAGGATAACAGGCTTGTCCGTGATAGACTCAACAACGGCTTTCAAACTGCCGGCTTGGCCGAAGCCGGTATCGACAAGCAATGCGTGAGTGCTGCCGACAAACAGCAGGCAGCGGACGCCGTTATCCTCGATCCTATACGCGCCATCAGCGATTTTTATGACCTCTAACGGAAGCATTTCGTTCATGTCTGGCATAGTGGTAAATCCTCCTTATAATCATTTGATTTTGCTTCCATTGTAATTGCACGAAGGGTATATA
>WQVW01000066.1 GCA_009785655.1 Oscillospiraceae bacterium
GACAAAACGGAAGTGTTTGAGATTGAGAACAATCCGGAAGATGAAACATCCGGAACTCGCGAAGTTGCGTTCAGCCGGGAGCTTTGGGTTGAATCTGACGACTTTATGGCAGATCCGCCGAAAAAATACAATCGTTTGTTCGTCGGGAACGAAGTCAGGCTGAAATCTGCATATATTGTCAAATGTACAGGCTATGAAACGGACAGCGATGGCAATGTAACACTAGTTACAGCGGAATATGACCCGCAGACGCGCGGCGGCACCACGCCGGACGGCCGCAAGGTGCGCGGGACAATCCATTGGGTGGATGCCAGCACAGCTGCAGATGCAGAGGTGCGGTTGTACGATAATCTGTTTTCAGATCCGTTCCCAGATGGGGCGGAGAAAGATTTCACCGAGTGTTTAAATCCCGACTCGCTTGAAGTTTTGTCCGGGTGCAAGGTTGAAAAAATGCTTCAGGGCGCGGAGTCTCCGCAAGTATTCCAGTTTTTGCGACTGGGATATTTTGCAGTTGACAACAAGGATTCAAAAGATGGCAGCCCGGTGTTCAATCGCGCCGTTGCACTGAAAGATGGTTTTAAAGCTAAAGTCGACAATTGACGTTGTAGGGGCACACATTGTGCGCCCGCAAACTAATCATTTAAGGAGGGTTTTCTATGTTCAAAGGCGGATATACCGGGAAAGTGCTGCGTATAAATCTTACCGAGAAGAGATATACTGAAGAGCCATTGCGTGAAGATGTTGCGGCGAAATATATCGGCGGCGCAGGTGTCGGAATCAAATACATGCTGGATGAAGTGCCGGAAAAATGCGACCCGCTGGGGCCGGAGAATAATCTATATTTTTCATTAGGGCCGCTCTGCGGGACAGATGCGCCGGCGGCTTCCCGCGTGATGATCGTGACCAAGTCCCCGCTGACAGGTGCGGTGGCGAAGTCCAGCGGCGGTGGGCATTTCCCAGCTGAAATCAAATTCGCGGGATATGACATGCTCATCGTGGAAGGCCGTGCCGAGACGCCGACCTGGCTGTGGATTAAGGACGGAGAAGTCTTTTTCAGAGAAGCCAACCATCTATGGGGTCTGAACACTTTTGATACCCAACAGCTGATAAAGGACAACCTGGGTGACCAAAATGTCCGCGTAGCGTGCATCGGCCAGGCTGGGGAGAACTTGAGTGCTTATGCTTCGATTATCAATGAACGCCACGCGTCAGGCCGCAAAGGTGTTGGGGCTGTGATGGGTTCTAAGAATCTAAAAGCAATCGCTATCCGTGGAGAGAACGAAGTGCCGGTGGCGGACAAAGTGGCATATAAAGCGGCACTGAAATCTATGTTTGACGCGATGAAGAAAAGTGAAGTCCTGTATCCGCACTTTTCCAAAGGCGGCACACCGATGATCATAGATAATATGTTTGAGCTGGGTGTGTTCCCGACAAAGAATTTTGAGAACACCGGTGAATGGGATCCGCTGGACTATTTGGGCAGCGAAGTAGGCGGTGAGAAATTCAATATTGCCAGGGAATTTTGCTATAAATGCCCTGTCGGCTGCTCTCAGGTTAAATTGGCCAGGGAAGGCCCGTTTAAAGGCATGGCATCAATCCCGGAGTTTGAGACGATGTACTCTTTCGGCGGCATGACGATGATGAAAAGTTTCAATGAAGTTATCGCTGCGGACAAGTTGTGTGATGAATATGGGATGGATACCATCTCTTGCGGCGTGACGATCGCGTTTGCGATGGAATGCTATGAAAAAGGGATTCTGTCGATCGACGACCTGGATGGGATCGATCTGAAATGGTCAAACGCTGAAGCAATGATCCAGATGGTACATAAAATCGCGCATAGAGACGGTATCGGCGATATATTGGCCGATGGCGTCAAAAAAGCCGCCGAGAGAATCGGCAAAGGCTCTGAAAAATACGCGATGCATGTCAAAGGGCTGGAGCTGGCTGGTTATGACCCCAGAGGCGCGAAAGCCCACGGGCTAAACTATGCCACCGGCTACACCGGCGCGGATCATTGCCTGGGATATGCGTTTCAGGAGATGTTTTCAATCCCGGTGCCGTATCCCGTCAATAGACTGGAATACAAAGGCAAAGGCAAGCTGACAAAGTGGAATCAAGATACCCGCGCTGTTGTTTGTGACTGTGCGCCGATGTGCGGGTTTATTCTCGACATGGCTCTCGCCGATGTGTGTCACAAAAACACCGCTGATTTGCTTAATGCACTGACGGGAACAAACTATACGCCTGATGACATCATGCACTGCGGAGAGCGGGTGAATAACATTGCCCGGATATTCAATATACGGGAAGGCTTTACCAGAGAAGACGACACATTCCCGGAACGGATCATGACAGAGGCGTTAAAAGATGGCGGCGCAAAAGGCCACTTCATTCCGCCGGAAGAGCGGGACTATATGCTGGACGAATACTTTGAAGACCGCGGCTGGACTTCGGCAGGTGTTCCCACGTCGGCGCGGTTGAAAGCCCTTGGCATGGAAGAGGAGATATCGAAACTGTCTGAGTTTGTTGAGGACATGGCATGAAAATCCAAGTCCGCTCAGCACTGTATATCTCAAAAATTTTAGCAGGCAGAAAGATTTTTGTTGAGCTGTCGGAGCAGTCCACCCTCGGTGGATTGCTTCGGCAATTAACGGATATTTACGGACAGGAGTTTTACGATGCCGTATGCGATGGCACAGGATACCGCGCAAACAAAGTGGCGATATTGGTGAACGGTGCCAACATCGCCGCTGTGGGGGGTATAGACATACAGCTGAAAGACGGAGACGATGTGCTAATATTGCCAGTTATCAGCGGTGGATAAAAAATAATTTATAAAATTTGCACAAAAACTATTGACAAATCACAGCAAGTATAGTATATTATAGATACACAAAGAGGATAAAACCAAAGTCCTCAAGTGATTAGATAGACTTTCCGTTTATCTTTAAAATGGGTTCACGGCAGATAGGGTTTATACATCCAAGTAGCACAACCGCGGAATAAGTCCGCCGGTATTACTCCTAAGTTAGGAGACATGGTGTGCGTTCGCTGCATCGGAAACACGTTAAGAGAAGAGAACGGATAAGTCAAACTAAGAAAGGTGGCTAGGCCATTGATAGAGAAAAACCGGAGGTAGCCCCGCATTCGCGCTGGACGAATGCGGGGCTGTTCTTTTGTTTGCTTGCATATATTGGTGAATTATTGTATGATAAATGAAATTACAACATAAGGAGTGGACAATATGCAAATTGGTGCGAAGTTTAACCATTATAACATCAATGTTTTTGATCTGGAAAAGTCTATTGAGTTCTACAAGAAAGCGTTGGGATTCAAAGAAATGCACAGGATGGAAGCACCCGACGGGTCGTTTATCCTCGTTTTCATGGGGGACGGGCAAAGCGACTTTATGTTCGAGATCACCTGGCTGCGTGACTGGGAGAAGCCTTACGAACAAGGGGATAACGAGAACCACCTCTGCATCAGCGTGTCGGAAGATTATGAAAAAGTGCGCGAGTTCCACCGCGAAAACGGCTGGATATGCTATGAAAATCCGCATATGGGGATTTACTTCATCAACGACCCGGATGACTACTGGGTTGAGGTAATACCGGAGCGGTTCGGGGCACCTGAGTAGAAAAATAACCGGCGGCATGTGCCGCCGGTTATTTTATGGGTTGACCAATCAACATCTCGCCTAGCGGGTCATGTGTGGCATAATTTTTCTGCACCCTCGTCTCAGAGTGATTCGCGTAACAGTACAAACAGCCGTTTAAACATGAGTTATATGCGCCGATATCAACGCTGACGGCGCAGCTACAGCCCACGCGCTGGTTCTTGTCACGCGGGATTTGCAGATCTTTTCCGGAAATTTTGCTTATCAAACCGGCATCCACGCAAGCGGCAGATTCGACGCCTAACGCATAAATCTCCGGAGATTCACAACAGGCGCAGAGCGCTATGCCGTGCTCCTTCGCAATACGCAACAATTCCTGAGTCAGCCGCAATTTTTCGGTCACTTCCAATTGTTCGCTGCCGATTTCGCGCAGATTTTTCGTGATGGACTTATAGTCCGTCACATAGCTGATTACACATCGGTGTGTACTCCCAGAGAGTAATCCGCACAGACGTGAAAACGCGCGGATGTGATAAGAGACGTTGTATTTGCACGTTATCACAATAGGGTCGTACCGCCAGATAACGCGCCCCGAGCCGATTTGTGACGCAAGTTGCAAAAAAGCCGGAATCACAACATCGCGCTTGCTTGCCAAGCCGTGTTCAATATCTATATCATAAGGCGTGATTGTATATTGAAAATAATACGGGAACGGCTCAAGTACGGGGAGCTTAGATAACAGTGGTGCGGCGTTTTTCGTCCATAGCACGATTCCAAGGACGTCGTTAGGCAACAGCGAGACACGCCGTATCTGCTTTGGATTCATCGGATTTTGAGTAACGCAACATCCCGCTTTTATCCGGTTGACAAGCCAATCGGTGTAAAACGCGGGAATATCTGTACGGCGGGACGCGGATATAATCATAACGTGGCTTCTGAATAACACTCCCGCACTTCAGACAGCAGCGAATCGTAAAAATTTTGCGCAGCGGATTTCCGTTTGGCGGCAAGCGCAAAACCTCTCTGTGTATAGAATTTGTCGTATATGCCTTCAAGCTTGAACTTGTATTCTTGCATAAACGATTTTCCTGTATCCTCTGTCCCGTCGCTTATCTCGCCTTGCGCAGTGAACGAATACAGTGGCTCTATCACATGCGATTTATACAGTAGCGTGCGGGCGATACCGACAGCGCCGCAGACATCCAGCTTGTCCGCATCGAAAAGGATTTTCGCCTCCAAATTCCGCGGCGGATTGTCGGAGCGGAATCGGTGTGTTTCGATGCAGCCTCTCACCGCATCCGCGAACTCAGCTGAATAGCCGTTTTCAACCAGCCATCCATGCGCTTTCAGTGAGCCGTGGATGGCATGGTCAATAGTGGGATCGGCAAACTGCTCTGTGCGGGATATGTCGTGCAGCAGACATGCGGTTGTCAGGAGTTCAAAATCCGCGCCGCCCTCATGCTTTGCTATGTCTAGGGCGTAGTTTAAAACGCGGTATACATGTTCCGTATCGTGGGCACTGTCGCGCATGCAGCGCTGCATGTATGATTCAATCTGGGGGAGATTTGTTCTCATAGTATTTCTAGCCAATGCATTGCCTCCTTGTGAGTTGATTGAAGCTATTATAGTCAATCGCGGTGGAATTTTCAACCGAACGAAAAAATATACTTGATAATTTGCGCGTGTTGTACTATAATATCATTTGCCACGCCGGTGTGGCGGAATTGGTAGACGCACCTGACTCAAAATCAGACGGTCTCTGACTGTGCCGGTTCGAGTCCGGCCACCGGTACCAAAAACCGCAAGAGTAAGAAATTACCCTTGCGGTTTTTATTTTTGTCTATTCGCCTAATTATCACTCAGTCCGCAGTGCGACGACTGGGTCTTTCTTTGCTGCCATGCGGGATGGGAGCAGACCGGCGATGAATGATAGCAGCATACTGATCGCCACCAGCACCAAGGCACCGACAACAGGCAGCAACGCCACGTTATTTATATCGGCGACACGGTATATGATCGCGTTTGCCGGTATCGTCAGCAACAGCGTCACAGCGATTCCCAATGCGCCCGCGACGAAGCCGATAATCAGCGTTTCAGCGTTGAAAACCCTGGATATATCGCGCTTTGACGCGCCGATACTGCGTAGGATGCCGATTTCTTTCGTCCGCTCCAGCACGGAGATGTATGTGATGATACCGATCATGATCGATGAAACGACGAATGAGATCGACACAAAAGCGATCAGCATATAACTAATTGCGTTGATAACCGTGGTGATAGAGCTCATCAGCAGACCCACAAGGTCGGTGTACGAGATCATGTACTCATCGCTCACACGCGCGTTATAGGCGTTGATATAGTCGATGATAGCTTCTTTATTCTCAAAGCTGGATGGGAAGATGTTGATGGCCGATGGGTTGTAAATATCCACCGCGCCCAGGATTCTGAGGTTCTCTTCAAAGGTTGCTATCGCATCGTTTTGCGCGGCGGATTCATTGAACATCGCAACAATCTGTTCGTCAGATGCACCGGCCTCTCGCATGCCGGAGACGTTGGCCATTGATTGTTCGCGGGTGTCGTCAGGCAGGGTGGCAATGAAAGCGTAGACATCGTCAATGCTGGCGAAAGCGGCGGCTTGTTCGGCGTCATCGAAGGCCATGCCGGTAAAGACGTTAATATTAGGGGATTGACGCTGTTCCGCAACAATTTCAGCGGAATTCGTCCGGTCGATTACGTACCGTGTTAGTGCGCTGGTGAACCCGACCACGCCGCTTTGCGCTGCGGCCACGGCATCCTCATTCGGGCGGAGTATGCCGACGATATTGATCTCAATCGCGTGATCAAACACGTCTTGCATATGGATAAAGTTGTCTGACAAGTCTGCCCAGCCGCTGTCTGTTCTGACAAAGCGGTCAGGCGGGAGGACGAGGCGATAGTTCAGCTCCAAAATTTCATCAAACGAAAAACTCAGCCCGCGCTGATACTCAAGCTGCTGGCCGGCCATCCATGCCTGCTGCATATCGCGCAGATCCGAGGGGCCATACAGTCCCAGAGAATACATAACAATGTCACTGATTCTGCTGCCACCGCTGACGATCAATACAACATCGTGCGCGGACTCTGGCCAGCGCCCGGCCAACAGATCGTATTGGGACTCAAGGAACACGGGATTATCAATCAATTCAACCCATATGTCGTTGTTGCCCATCATCGGCATTGAGAATGGCCCCGTATCCATTGGCCCCGTGCCCATGCCAATCACATCAAGCAGCGGATTTGGATTGACACGGAAAAACCCGCCGGATTCATCTTCTCTATACAGATGCAAGTCAAGATCATAGCTAAAGGTAATCGCAGTCACAAGCGGGTCAAGTATCTCGGAATCGGCCTCAAGCTGCGCTTTAAAGCTGACGAGGTTGTTGGTGTGTACGTTTGTGAGCGTCATGTTCATCATTCGGTTCATGATGTTGTTGACATAGATCCTGTCATCAGCACGAGGAGGGCGGTCACTTGGTGAGCCATCACCGTCCATTGTCTGCATGAAGGACACGAAATCAAACACTTCGCGCTGAACGACCAGCGGATATGAGGACAACGTCTCCTCTTCCACCCGTGCGATATATGTGGTCATTCCGTTTGACAGTGCGAGAATAAGTGCGATGCCAATAATTCCGATACTGCCGGCAAAAGCGGTCAGAAATGTGCGGGCTTTTTTTGTCATCAGGTTGTTCAAGCTGAGTGACAGCGCCATGAAAAACGACATGGAAACTTTGCCAGAGTCCTTATTTCCGGACACTGAATCTGCTTGATCTACCGGATCAGAGTCGCTGATAATCAGCCCGTCCAGCAAGCGGACGATGCGTGTCGAGTATTGATCCGCCAGCTCCGGATTATGCGTGACCATGATGACGAGTTTTTCCTTGGAAATCTCTTTCAGAATCTCCATTATCTGGACGCTGGTCTCACTATCAAGCGCGCCGGTTGGTTCGTCAGCCAGCAGGATATCAGGGTTGTTCACAAGGGCGCGGGCGATCGCCACACGCTGCATTTGCCCGCCGGAGAGCTGGTTCGGCTTCTTGTAAATTTGGTCGGCAAGTCCAACCTCCTGAAGCACCGCTTTCGCGCGATCCGTGCGCTCTTTCTTCGACACGCCGGAGAGGGTGAGGGCAAGCTCTACATTTGACAACACAGTCTGATGCGGAATGAGGTTGTACGACTGGAACACAAAGCCGACGGAGTGGTTGCGATAAGCGTCC
>WQVW01000067.1 GCA_009785655.1 Oscillospiraceae bacterium
ACGCGTCACAGCATCGTCTTCTATCTGATAAGTCTCAACCCTCAGTGTAGAATCAAGATTTCTCAGCATATTTTGCGCCTGCGTAATCTCCGTGTTAATTAAATTCGGCATTGGCTGCGGCTGTCGTTCCCCAAGCGAAACATATATCTCAATATCAATCGGTGCGCCCTCTGCCGGCGGAATCCGCGAAGACCCGGACGGCGGATTTTGTCTGGTGATGACTCCCGCCGCATGTTCACCACTATACACCCTGTCCGCAACGACAAAGTTAAACACATTGTCATATGTCCTGTCCATGCGGACATCGGACTCCATACGCCCAACGAAGTTCGGTATCGTGACAGGTTCCCGCGGTGTTTGACGAAAGATATCTCGCAGCATATAACTCCACATGAAAACAGCAACGACTATAATAAACACAATAATGCTGAAAATGCCGATAAGCGTTGAGGTCTTTGAGGCTCTTTTACTGGTCGTCCTGTATTCCTCCCTGTCCATCTCCGGCTTTTTGTGCGCCACGCGTTTCGGTGGTGGTGGCGGTGTGCGTTCTACAACACGTTCAGCCTTCAGCGCGGCCCCTGTCGGAACCGGTCGCGTCGCCTGCTCGTCAATCACATCAGGCGGCTGACGCCTGTCATGGGCTGTGTAATTGAAAGCAATCGCAGGATTTTTCCGGAATTCCTCAAGATCAAAAAGCATCTCATCCGCGGTTGTAAATCGCAGATTTATATTCGGCTCCATCGCATGCATTGTAATGTTTTCCAGACCTTCCGGCACGTCTGGATTGATGTCCCGCGGCATCAGCGGAATAGCACTGATATGCTGTATTGCGACTGAAACGGCAGAATCCCCGACAAACGGCAGGCGGCTTGTAAGCATTTCGTACATGACAACGCCTAACGAGTATATGTCGGATCTGGCATCCACATGCCCGCCCTTTGCCTGTTCCGGCGAAATATAGTGTACCGAACCCAATGCCTCCTGCGTCAATGTGTTTTGCACTGCCAGAAGCCTTGCAATCCCAAAATCGGCGACTTTAACGCTGCCGTCCTTCAGAATCATAATATTATGCGGCTTGACATCCCGGTGTATAATCCCTCGTGAATGCGCATGGCCTAACGCTTTTATTATCTGCGTAGAAAAATGCAATGCTTCTTTCCAATTCAGAACGCCTTTTCTGTTGATGTATTGTTTGAGGGTAATTCCCTCAATAAGCTCCATGACAATATATTCAATGCCGGCAGAGCGGTTCACATCGTAAACAGCAACGATATTCGGGTGAGACAACATCGCCACCGCTTGGGATTCTGTATGAAATCTCCGTCTAAACTCTTCGTCAGTTGCAAGATCTTCTTTTAATATCTTAATGGCAACAAGCCGATTCAAGCGGTGACATCTGGCTTTGTAAACAAGTGCCATGCCACCGGTGCCAATCAGCTCTAAAATTTCATATCTATTATCCAGTATTCTGCCGACATACTTATCGCCTATGTCCATTTGCATACCTCCGGGTTACTTCCTAAATAAAACAGCCGTCACGTTATCAGGGGCACCCCTGGCTAACGCCAGCTCAACAAGCTTTTCACAATTTTCCTGCACACTTCCGCCGCGCTGTAGTTCAGCCAAAATCTCATTGTCCATCACTACATCTGAAAGACCATCTGAACAAAGCAGAATGTGCTCTCCATCTGACAGGTTCAGGAAGAACACATCAGCGGTCTCTTTCCGGCGCGTGCCGACAACCCGTGTGATAAGATTTCTGTTTGGGTGTCTCATCGCCTCTGCCCGTGTCAAGTCTCCTCTGTCAATCATGTCTTCAACCACAGAATGATCCTTTGTTATCTGGGTTATATTGTCCGGTGTAATGTAGTAGACGCGGCTGTCTCCAACGCTCACCACCACTTCTCCGTCAGTGGTTGAGACAGCGGCACATAGCGTTGTACCCATCCCGGCATACTCATTTTCACGCATACTTTTTTCATATACCGCCTTGTTTGCCACATGCACCGCATCAGACATTTTCGCCGCAATATCATTTTGATCCCCGATATTTTCAATATACTTGCCTATGTGATGCATAAACGCTTCAACAGCCAGCGCACTTGCAACATCCCCGGCATTTGCGCCGCCCATGCCGTCACATACGACAAGCACAGCGATGGCCTTATCCTCATCGTATAGTATCTTGAAAACATCTTGATTTTGCCGTCTGACCTTGCCGCTGTCAGTGATTCCCCATAACTCCATATCTTTGTCTCCCTTGAGGGGTGTGACGTATGTGTCACTATTCTTTGTCATTAAGTGCTTTCTTACGGAGTTGTCCGCAAGCTGCGTCAATGTCTCCGCCTAAACTGCGGCGGATCGTATAATTTATGCCCTTTTGTTTTAGGATTTTAGTAAACGCCTCTATATTCCCGCTTGGCTTGAGATCTCTTTCAGAAACACTGTTTAGCAGTATCAGGTTCAAATGGCCGCCTGTTTCCCGAATTTTTTCCGCCAACAAATTCGCCTGATGCGGTGAATCATTCACGCCGTCTATCATCGCGTACTCAAAAGACACGCGCCGCCCTGTTTTTTCAAAGTATCTTTCGCAGGCGGCAATCAGCGCACCAACTCCGACACCTTGGTTTGCCGGCACTAAGCGAGATCGTGTCTCATCATCCGGCGCGTGGAGCGATAAAGCTAACGTTAATTGTATACCATAGTCACCCAATTTGTCAATATTGTCCGGCAATCCGCATGTCGAAAGTGTGATATGCCGCGCACCGATATTGATGCCGACGGGATGATTCAAGATTTGCAAAAACCGGATCACATTATCAAAATTGTCCAGCGGTTCACCAATTCCCATCAATACGACGTTTGATATCTTCTTCCCAGCGTCACGCTGTGAGTAAAGTACTTGATCCAACATCTCAGACGGCGCAAGATTCCGCACCAGCCCGCCGAGCGTCGAAGCACAAAAGGCGCATCCCATTCGGCATCCCACCTGTGTTGATATGCACACCGTGTTCCCGTGGGCATATTCCATCACCACGCTTTCAATCGCGTTTGCATCCATTGTCCGCCAGAGATATTTTATCGTTCCGTCCAACTTTGACACTTGCTTTTCGATCAGTTCCGGCACAGTGATAAAAAACTCGCTGTCCAGTTTTTCGCGCAATTTCTCCGATAAGTTTGTCATTTCATCGAACGTCTTGACACCTGTATGCAGCCATTTAAATACTTGTCCCGCACGAAACGGGCGCTCATCCATTGATTTGAAATATGCTTCCAACGCTGGCACATCCATTGATTTTATATCCCGCTTCATGCCCGTCTCCTCAATTTGCAGATAAAAAATCCATCCGTATCATGTATATGCGGCCACAGCGTAATCATCCCGTTTTCAACACTCCCGATGCCTGGAGCTGTGAATGCTTCTCTGTAAAACGCATCATTGTCTTCCAAGAACCACACGATAACATCCTCATTCTCACGCTTTAAGATGGTGCATGTAGAATATAAAAGCGTACCACCCGGTTTGACATATCGTGATACGTTGGCTAAAATCCGTTTTTGCAATGCTGGCAATTCGGCGATATCCGCTTCGGATTTATAACGTATTTCCGGCTTTTTGCGTATAACGCCGAATCCGGAACATGGCACGTCCGCTATCACAACGTCCGCTTTATCCGCATATTCCGGATAAAAAACTGACGCGTCTTTTTCGCTGGCACTGATTATTGACAACCCCAGTCGCCCCGCCCCGCTTTCGATGAGCCCTAGTTTACCGCGATTGATATCACAAGCGTCAATGCGTCCTGTATTTTTCATGGCAATCGCTGAGGCGTAAGACTTCCCGCCGGGTGCTGCACAGGCATCAATGACAAAATCGCCTGGCTTTGGGGCGGCTGCTATCACAGCCAATCTCGCCGCCGGATCTTGTATGTAAATATGCCCGTTTATCAACACATCCAAACGTTCAACACTCCCGGTACGGCGCATCATGATGGCGTCTGTCAACCATTTGTGGCGTTCTGCCTGAACGCCTGCGGATTGAAGATTTTCCAGCACTTCACCGGGGTTTGCACACAATGTGTTTACCTGCGCTATGATTGGTGTGTCCGCAACGTTATTTGCCGACAAAAATGCCTCCGCACCTGCCTGCCCCAACTCTTCACAAACTTCCCGGACAAGCCATTCGGGGTGACTGTATTTGATTGATAACCGCTGATACGCCGTCTCCGCTGTGACTTCCGGCAAATTGTCCGCACTGACAGCCGCGGCAACCTTCCGCAGCAGCGCATTGACAAAACCAACAGCACGTGGATTTGCGTGTTTTTTTGCGAGCAATACACCCTCATTCACCGCGGCACTTTGCGGGATTTTTGTCAAAAAAACAAGTTGATATATCGACATACGCAATATATCAAGCACACGCGGCTCGATCTTTTTCAGACTCATCGTTGAAAAATGCGACACATAGTAATCACAAAGCGTCATGTTCTGTATAACCCCGCCCACAATCCGCTTGGTGAGCGCGATGTCACGTTCTGAAATCTCTGAACGTGCAAACAGTTTATCAAGTGCCGCGTCCGGCCATACGCTATTCCGGCGATATTCCCCAAGTGCTGTGAGGGCGGCACTCCGCGCGGTCATCGGCATAGTGAATTCCCTCTTAAAAAGTCCGCCGCCGCCATCCGCCGCCCGCCTGGTGCCTGCAGCTCCTTGATTGTCACAATCCCGTCAGCGCAAGCAACTACGAGACCTGCTTCCCCTGCTGAAATGATCGTGCCGGGGATATCCTTTGTCTCTCTCTGCACTATATCCGCCGCGAATATCTTGTATGTCGTGCCCTGAAACTCCGCCGTTGCCACTGGCCACGGATTCAAGCCACGGATTTTATTTTTTATGTTCAATGCGGTATCCGTCCAATCAATCGGCGACATGCTTTTACCAAGCGGCGGCGCGAATGTCGCCGCGTTGGAATCCTGTGGTATACGCACAGCTTCCCCACGTGAAATCGCGGTGACAGTATCGCTCAACAACTCCGCACCCAAGATGCTCAATCTATCATGCAAATCGCCTGACGTTTCATTCTCACCGATTGCCGTTTTTTTACAGAGCAGCATGTCCCCTGCGTCAAGTCCCTCCGCCATCATCATTGCGGTCACGCCCGTTTCCGTTTCTCCGTTGATCACTGCCCACTGAATCGGCGCGGCTCCCCTGTATTTCGGCAACAGCGAGCCGTGGATATTGACACACCCCAAACGCGGCAACTCAAGTATCTCACGCGGTAAAAGCTTTCCATATGCGACCACGGCAATAAGTTCACACTCAAGTTCTCTCAAAATCTCAAGTGCCTCACCATCTTTCAACGATTCCGGCTGATACACCGGCGTTGAATGCGCTAACGCAAGCTGTTTGACTGGACTGAAGCTCAAGTTCATTCCGCGATTCCGTTTTTTGTCCGGCTGTGTGAACACTGCCGCCACATCGTGTCCGTCGTGATACAGTCGTTCTAACGAAGGCACGGCAAATTCAGGTGTGCCCATGAAAACTATTCTCATTCTGCGATGTCCTCTTCATCATCCTCATTATTGAGTAAGGCAAGCTCTTCTTCTGTGAGGAATCTTTCCACATGCGTGGTGAACAGCACCCCGTTTAGATGGTCAATCTCATGACAAGCCGCACGCGCTGTGATGTCTTTGCACCATATTTCAATCGGCTTGCCATGCCTGTCCTGCGCTTTTACTTTCACAAGATCCGGCCGCGTGACAATGCCATAGATTCCCGGAACGCTGAGACAGCCTTCGCTTCCGCTCTGCGTCCCTGATGAGGCCGTGATTTCAGGATTCACCAGCTCAATAATCTGTTCGTCCAGCAGATCAGTCTCAATATTGAGATCGACGATCAAAGCCGCCCGTCTCAGCACACCAACCTGGGGTGCCGCCAATCCTAAGCCGTTCGCTTCTATCAGCGTCTCACGCATATCGTCCAACAACTGGTGCAGCCGCTTGTCAAATTCGGTCACCGCACGGCTTTTCTTTTTCAGGGACGGGTCTTCATCGCGTAATATGTTTCTTATCGCCATTTTTACTCTATTCCTTAATTTTACTCACCCTGTTATTTAAAGGACGCGCTGCGTTCGCCCGCCGCCCTAACAATAGTCTTCACAGGCGCACACAGTACACCCCTACAGGATGGCGTCATAAATTATGCAATTACTGTCAATATTTTAGCCATACGAATCACTGTCGGCAAAAATCGAAACGCCCCGGCTCTGTTTATCGCGGGAAAATTCCCTTATCGTGTGCGCGATGGTATCTCGCACCTGCTTTGTGTTCTCGCAGCTGATAAGCAGCCTGTATCTGTATCTGTTGTTGACCTTCGGCACCGGCGCGGGTGCCGGTCCCAGCAGCTTGATGCCGCTGTCACCACCAAAATACCCCAGCAGCGCCCCGCGGATTCTGGATACGGCGGACAAAACCGCTGTCTCATCAATGCCGGTGGCGACAAGTGTAAACAGATCCCGCACCGGCGGTGAGCCTAATGCTTGCCGTAAGACTATTTCGCCCTCATAAAACCCGTCATAGTCCTGTCTTGATGCCAGTGAGATCACTTCATGCGCCGGCGTAAAGGTCTGTATAACAGCCCTGCCCGGCTTGTCGCCCCTGCCTGCCCTGCCGACAACTTGGGTGATCAGCGAAAACGTTTTCTCATGCGCGCGATAGTCGTTCATATAAAGCGACATATCAGCCAATAGCACCCCGACAAGCGTGACGTTTTCAAAATCCAGTCCTTTCGTCACCATCTGTGTGCCGAGCAATATGGGCGTTTTCTCCTCCCTAAAGCGTGAGAGCAGTTTATCATGTGAGTTCGACTGCGACACGGTGTCGGTATCCATACGGATGACCGGGATTCCCGGAAAAAGTGCTTGCAATTCAGTTTCGACCTTCTGCGTACCCGCACCGATGAACTTCAGCTTTCCATAACAGGACGGGCATTCATCAGGAAGCGGTAGCGAGTATCCGCAATAGTGACACAGAAGCCGCGAGTTTGTTGCGTGATATGTCATCGCCACACTGCATCGATGACACTCATATGTAAATCCGCATTCACCGCAGGCAACCAATGGATTCATGCCCCGGCGATTCAGAAACAATATACTCTGCTCACCGGCTTCGATATTCCGCGTGAGTTCCTGATGCAACACCGCACTTATTGAGCCACCGTTGCCGCTTTTCAGTTCCTGCTTCATGTCCGCGATGATAACGGACGGCAACTCCTTTTCATTATACCTGTTTTCTATGCGAAAAAACTTGTATTTCCCCGCCCGTGCATTAAACATGCTTTCAACCGATGGCGTCGCGGATCCCAGCAGCAGCAATCCACCGGCACGGGCAATACGGTATTTGGCGATCTCACGCGCGTGATAGCGCGGACTGTTTTCTGATTTATATGTATGTTCCTGCTCTTCGTCAAGTACGATCAACCCCAAATTCTCCAGCGGCGCGAAGACTGCCGAACGCGTCCCGACAACCACGCGCACCCCATGGAGTTTGATGCGCTTCCACTCGTCATATCGTTCACCCACACTCAACGCACTGTGCAGAACGGCGACGCTGTCCCCAAAATGGGACATAAAAACACTCATCATTTGCGGCGTCAGCGCAATTTCAGGCACCAGAACGATCGCGGTTTTGCCGCGTTCCAATGCCGCTTCGATAAGCTTTATATACACCAGCGTCTTCCCGCTACCTGTGACGCCTTGTAACAATGCCGCTTCCGGCGTTTCGCTTGTAAGCAGTGGAACCAGTCCGTCG
>WQVW01000068.1 GCA_009785655.1 Oscillospiraceae bacterium
ATCCAAGCTCATCATTCACAGCGATTCTCAACGCCTGAAAGCTGCGTTTTGACGGATGTTGATTTTCCCGCCGCGCTTTTGCCGGCAACGCAGAGACAATAACGCTGTTGAGTTCAAACGTCGTAGTAATCGGATTCTTCGCGCGAGTCTTTGTTATGGCACGCACAATTTCCTTTGTGTATTTTTCTTCCCCGTATTGGTAAAGAATTCTCTTCAACTCTGCTTCCGGCCAGTTATTCACCACTTCAAACGCTGTTAGCGCGTCTTGTTTGTCCATTCTCATATCCAATGACGCGTCCTGCATATAGGAAAAACCGCGTTCCGCATCATCAAGCTGTGGGGAAGAAACCCCCAGATCAAACAACATTCCGTCCACCGCGTCTATGCCTGCTGCGGATAAAATCTGCGATATGTCCTTGAAGTTCCCGTGAATAAAGCTTATTTTGTCTCCAACGTCTGAAAGCTGCGCTTGTTTTATCGCTGCTTCGTCACGATCTATCGCAATCAGTCTCCCGGTGTTCAGTCTTTTCGCAATCTCTCGGGAGTGTCCGCCCCTTCCCAACGTTCCGTCTACATATATTCCATCCGGCTTGATGTTCAGCCCTGTTATGCATTCATTGAGCAATACCGGCCAGTGCGCCATCAAAAATCAAGCTCCATATATACTTCTGCGATATTCTCCGGCGTTGTTTCGATTGCATCAATACCTGCCCAGGCTTCTGAATCCCAGAACTCCGCGCATTCGCCTGCACCGACGACCGTGACACTTTTTTGCAGTCCCGCAAAATCACGCAGTGCCTGCGGCAGCAAAATTCTGCCCTGTCCGTCAAGCTCGCATTTCGCCGCGTGGGCAAAAAGCGGACGCATTTTTATCTGTTTGGTTTTAGGCATCGCCTTGATTTTATCCATGAACTTGTCCCAGCTGTCTTTTGAATAAGCAGTGAGGCATTTTTCCATTGAAAGCGTTACATGAAAAGCTTCTCCCAGCTCTTCCCGCAAGCGTGCAGGGATAAAAAGACGCCCTTTTGCATCGATCGAATGTTGATATATACCGGTCATCTTTTATCTCCCCACCTTTCTTCATTTCATGGGATATTCATACACTTTGCACCACTATCCACCACTTCGGTGTTTTGATTATAAACCTCTCTTCCATAAATTGCAATAGCAAAATCAAAAAAAGTTATGTATTTTTTTGATGTTATGAAAAAAAGAACGCCCCGGAGTTTTTACCACTCCAGGGCGTTCTGCACTGATCTTCAATATAAATATACTATACGTCAATATCTATATCATTCATATTTGCACTTATCTCTCCCTCATCCGGGGCATTATGCGTTTGCGGAGATGCATCCGCACCGCGGGACGCGCTCCTAAACTTCATGCGCGATTGCCGGATTTCATCCAAGGCAGAGGCAAGTGCTTCTTCCGTGCGTTTCATCGCATCATCTACATATTCATTCGCCACGCGGCGCAGCTCGTTTGAATTTTTTTCCGCGCTTGAAACCATTTCATTGCTTCGCTCATTCGCAATACGCAAGACTTCCTGCTCATCAATCAGCTGCCTTGCACGATCCTCCGCAGCGCGTCGGATTGCTTCCGCCTCACGTTTGGCGTTTCCTATGAACTCAGCCCGCGCATCAACCAACCGCTTTGCTTCCGCCACTTCTGTCGGAAACTGCGCCCTGATCTCATCTAAAATATCCAGTGCCTTGTCGCGTTCGATCACACATTTTTCAGCACCCAGCGGGAGTCCCCACGCCTCTGATATCATCGCGTGTAGCATTTCCAGCATTTCCTGAACTCTACCACTCATATTATTACCTCCACTTTTCCGCTTTCTTTTGCACGTCTTCAATGATTTCTTTCGGCACAAATGCTTGCAGATCCGCACCGTATCTCGCCATTTCTTTCACAACTGTCGAACTCAAGTAAGTATATTTTTCACTGGATGGCATAAAAAGTGTCTCAATCCCTGGGTCAAGTTTTCTGTTGACAAGCGCGATTTGAAATTCCCTGTCAAAGTCAGACACCGCCCGCAAACCTTTTATGATCACTTTCGCATCTCTGTCCTGCATATATTTAACAACCAGATCATTTGACGCTTCCACCACTACGTTCGGGAATCTTGCCACCGTGCGCTCAATAAGCGCCACCCTCTCTTCACGGTTAAACATCGGATCTTTGCCGGAATTGACCATCACGCAGACATACAACTTGTCAAACACCGCCGCAGATCTTCTGATCACATTCAAGTGTCCAAGCGTTATCGGATCAAAACTCCCGGGATAAACGGCTATACTCATTATCCACACACCACTATATTTTATCTTCAGGCACATTGCCCCTACAAGGGGAAACGCCCTGTTATTTGCCGTACTTTGTTATGCGCACTCCGCCGTATTTATATTCTTTAAATATCCCGAACGGCGGCGAAGACTCCGGCAATGCTTCTTTTGTTTCGCATATAATTATACCATGTTCGTTTAATTTGTCAAATTCCACGATTTTTTGCAATGCTTGCACAGAAGTTCCCAAGTCATACGGCGGATCCAGAAAGATCAGATCAAACCGTTCGTTGGAGTTCAGAAAGGCCAGTGCATCACAGCAATACACCACCGCTGAATCTGCAAATCCGCATAATTTCAGGTTCTCACGAACCAGCTCCGCCGATTCGCGTTTTGAATCCACGAACGTCACCGATTCAGCACCGCGCGATAATGCCTCAATACCGAGCTGACCGGTACCAGCAAAAAGATCTAGCACCTTCCTTCCTTCAATATCAAACTGTATGATATTAAAAATTGACTCTTTGACTATATCGCTTGTCGGCCTGATATCAAAGCCGCCCGGCGTTTTCAATTTTCTGCCTCTGGCAGTTCCGCTGATTACTCTCATGTTTCTGCACCGCTTTCTTTATTAAAATGCGCATATATCTTTTGCGCAACGTTTTGGGGCACCACTTTCGATAATTCTTCAACATCGGCCGCCGAAATCGCTTTGACACTGCCGAAACTTTTCAGCAAGTCGCTCCTGCGTTTTTCACCCACGCCTTCTATCTCGTCAAGCTTTGATTTAATAGTATTTTTTGACCGCAGATTCCTATGATACTCTATAGCAAATCTGTGCGTTTCCTCTTGAATCGTGCCAATCAACGCAAACGCGGCGGGGTTGCCTGTGAGACCAATCTCTTCCCCGTCCGGCGACATCAGCGCGCGTGTTTTGTGTTTGGCATCTTTGACCATGCCGAACACCGGCAAATCCACACCCGCCGCGATAAGCTCCGCTTTCACGGCGGCGGCGTGAGTTGCACCACCGTCGATCAGCATCAGATCCGGCAGCTCAGCAAACTTATTATCCGCGGCTGTGTGGCGCGTCATTCGCCGTTGCACCATCTCTCTCATGCTGTTGTAATCATCCGACCCTTGCACGGATCTAATCTTAAAGCGTCTGTAATCTTTTTTATACGGCTTGCCTCTTACAAAAACAGTCATTGCTGCCACAATGTCTGATGATCCGGTGTTTGAAACATCATACGCTTCTATGCGTTCCGGCGCATTTGGAAGATTCATCGCATTTTGCAGCCACTCCAGCGTTTTTAACGTTTTTTCTTCTTTGGTTGACACACGCTCCGTCTCTTCTCTGGCGTTTATATTCGCTGTTTCAACCAGTTTCAGCTTATCGCCGCGCTGCGGGATGAGTATCGTCACGCGGCGACCCGCTTTTTCTGTAAACAGTTTTTCAAGCAGCGCCGAATCCGGCGTGGCAAACGGCAGGCAGATTGTCTTTGGCAATACACCGCGCTTTTCGTAATACTGCCTGACAATGCCCGACATTGCGTCCGGGTCATCTTCAAGCGGCGTGTCAAAAAGCTCGAAATCCTTTGAGATAAGGCTTCCATCCACATAGTGTAACACTGTGAGACAACTTTTCACCGGTCCCCTGAAAAATCCCACCACATCCGTATCCGCCATTGATCCCGCGATGACAAGCTGTTTCTTCTCCAGCAATTGCACCGCACGTAGTCTGTCGCGTTTCTCGGCCGCAAGCTCAAACGAAAGGTTCTCGGCCGCCTCGTCCATTTCTTTGGTAAACTTTTCAATCAGACCAGATGTTTTCCCGTGAAAGACATCCACCGCCGCCGCGACCGCCTCTCTGTACGTTTCTGCCGATGCGCCTTTCTGGCAGTATGCCCGGCACGCGCCAATATGATAATGCAGGCACGGACGCTCTTTTCCGGCGATTTTGGTGAAATCTTTCCCGCAAGTTGGGATTTGCAGTGCTTTACATACCGTCTCAATCGCTTCCCGCGTGACGTTTCTGCTGCCATAGGGGCCAAGGTATAATGCCCCGTCTCCCTCCTGCTTTCTGGCAATTGCAAAAACAGGGTATTCAAGTTTCCGATCCACTTTGATGAACTGGTATCCCTTATCATCCCGCAGCCGTATGTTGTATTTCGGCATATGATGCTTGATCAGAGAGTTTTCCAGCACCAGCGCCTCAAATTCAGAGTTGGCGATAATCACTTCAAAATCGGCGATTTTTTCAACAAGCATGTGGGTTTTTATATCATGCGCACCGCTAAAATAACTGCCGACACGGTTCTTCAACTGCTTTGCCTTGCCGACGTATATCACCTTGCCCTGCTTGTCCATCATAATATAAACACCCGGCAGCTGCGGCAATCCCAATGCTTTTTGTCTAAGATTTTCCAAAGAGAGACTTTCTCCTTATTATATAGTATTCTTTACAGTTTGATCGCCCTGATGCCCAGAAGCCGGAAGTACGCCTCAAACAAATCGCCGTCTGTGTCTTTTGTGAACTCCGCAGTCGTGCCACTGAATATCAGCTTGCCTTTATCCATCACAGCCAAATGTGTCGCCATGGATTCTATATCATTGATAATGTCGGTCGAAAACAGCACTATGCGCGTCTTTGCCAGGTCTTTAAGGTATACGCTCAAATTCTCGCGTATCACAGGGTCAAGCCCGGTGAACGGCTCATCTAAAATGATCACACCGGGGTTGGCAAAAAGCTCTAACAACATACTCAGCCGCCGATACATGCCAACGGAATACCCTAACAAAGGGACGCCCTTTGCATCCGCAAGGCCAAAGCGTTCCAGCGCTTCGTCAATGGCTTGTTTCGCGTAATTTTTCCCCGGAGAACCGACGCCGCCCAACGCTTTTATATAGGCGATTTCACCCAACAACCTCGGCGCTGTCCAATCAGGCGGGAAGTTCGTCAAGGTTGAATGCATCGCGCGCCTGGAACGTGAGACTTTAAAATTATCTTGCGAGTCTTGCGGCACATATCCAACGTTCTGCAGAAATTTTTTGCGTTTTTTATGGATATTCACACCATCTACGCGGCATACGCCGGCAGTGGGTTTGATTTTCGCCGCCAAGATCTCCATCAACGTACTTTTGCCCGCGCCCGCCGGCCCGACAATGGCCAGCACACCCCCGGATGCAACCTCCAGGCTGAAGTCCGACAAGACGATCGGCAGTTTTTTATTATATTGCTTTGAGATGTTTTGTATTGATAAAGTCATTGCAAAACCTCCTTCAGCTTGGCGTAATTATACTTTAGTAACCTCAAAATCCATAAGTCCGGCATATGCCGCTTGCATGTCACCGCCTGTATCCTTTGTAAATGTCTCGGCTGTGCCGCTGAAGACCAGCTTCCCCTTGTCGAGAACAGCCACATTCGCCGCCATGGATTCGATATCCGCAATAATATCCGTGGCGAAAACTACGATATGTGTCTTTGCATAATTTTTAAGGCAAGTCGTCAAGTTGCCGCGTATTTCAGGATCAAGCCCTGTGAACAGTTCATCTAAAATAAGCACATCTGGTGCGCTCCACAATGCCAGCAACATACCAAAACGTTTATACATGCCGCCGGAATATCCCGCAAGCGGTACTCCCCGCGCATCGTCAAGCCCAACTATTCTCAACATTTCATTGGCATCATTCATATTCAAGTGATCGCTTGCGCCGACAAGGTCATCGAGGAACCGTGCAATCGTCCAATCAGGCGGGAACTTGGACAGTCGCTGAGTCACGTTGTCCAGTACATGTCCGCAGGAATACTTGTCGCGTTTTTTGTGTATATTCACACCATCAAGCAGACACACGCCGGAGGTAGGTTTTATGTCCGTCGTCAGGATTTCCAAAAGCGTACTTTTGCCCGCACCCACCGGCCCAACAACAGCCAAAACACCCCCAGGTACAATCTCCAGACTGAAGTCCGACAAAACTACCGGCAGTTTTCTGCCGTATTTCTTCGAGATGTTTTGTATTGATAAATTCATTGCAGAACCCCCACTCCTATCGGAAATTTTTGTACAACATACTAGCCATCCAATTTAAGATAATTGTAACACAAGAATGCCTGTAAACTCAACGATATTATTTTACAAAGCCATTTTCTTGTAGTACAATAACATACAAAGGTGGGATCGTAAATGCCAGAACTTGCAAAAAATTCTGAACATGTTGTGACAATCGAGGGCTACAATTCATCCGGTTCCGGCGTTGCGCGGCTTGATGGACTTGTTGTCTTTGTAAAAGGTGCGTTGAGGGGAGAGATTTTGAAAATCCATATCCTCAAAATCACCAAAGGCGCGGCGTTTGCGAAAATCGTGGATGTCATCACGCCATCGCCTCACAGGATTGCCCCCGCCTGTCCAAACTTCGGCAAGTGCGGCGGATGCGATTTCATGCACATGGATTACGCCGAAGAGTTGGCACTAAAGCGGCAGCGTGTGGAGGATTCGCTGAAACGTATCGGCGGTTTTGATATCGCCGTCGCGCCGGTCGTTCCGTCTGAGACTCAGGAGCGCTATCGTAATAAAGCAATCTTCGCCATCGGCAACATCAACGGACACGCTGTCGCCGGATTTTACAGGGAGCGCAGTCATGATATCATCCCAGCAGAAAACTGCCCGATACAGGCTGATGTGTCCCGTAGCGCAGTCGAAGCTGTCACCCGCTGGATGGACACTTGGGAAATCCCCGCCTATGACGAAATCACACGTAAGGGCGCCATCCGCCGTGTGTTCTGCCGTTATGCCGCCGGTTCTGACACAGCACAGGTTGTGATCACAACCGCCGATAAGCGTTTGAATCACTTAGATGCGCTTACCGCCGAGATCAAAGAAAGCTGTCCCGAAACCACCAGCATCGTCCTAAACGTCAACAAAGCACACGGGAACACCGTTCTCGCAGGATCGTTCCGCACCATATGGGGCGAAAGTTACATTATTGATGACCTATGCGGTTTGAAGTTTAAGCTGTCGCCCAGGTCGTTTTATCAAATCAACCGCAATCAGGCCGAGAAGCTGTATCATAAGGCTTTGGCACTTGCTGATCTCAGTCAAGATGATTTGGCCGTAGACCTCTACTGCGGTACGGGTACGATAACGCTGTTGCTGGCGCAATCCGCCGGGCGCGTCATCGGTGCGGATATCACGGACGACGCAATTATCGATGCCCATGAAAACGCCGAACGCAACGGCATCACAAACGCCGAATTCATCTGCGCTGATGTGTCCGCGGCGGCTGAGCAGTTGAAGAACGCCGGACTCACCCCCGCTGTGGTGGTTGTTGACCCACCCCGGCGCGGGCTTGCACCGGATGTAATTCAAACAATCTCCAGCATGTCACCACAGCGCGTTGTATACGTCTCCTGCGACCCGGCAACTTTGGCGCGAGATCTCCAGATGTTCTGCGACCTTGG
>WQVW01000069.1 GCA_009785655.1 Oscillospiraceae bacterium
AGTTTTTAGCCCGGCGTGCGGGGATGACTGTTCCGGATAACGATATGCCGGACGAGCTTGCCGGAAAGCGAAAGCGAATGTTGGAAATCAACCGTGACGCGGCGAGATTCTTTCATGAGACACTGTTATCCGCACGTTCCGTGAACGCAAAGAAGTATCTGGCTGAACGCGGGATTTCGCCGAAAATGGTCAAAACATTCGGCCTCGGTGCCGTGCCGGATGCCTGGAGTTCACTGCTGGACGCGATGACAGCGAAAGGCTATACGCGACAGGAGTTGATAGAGGCAGGGCTCGCCAGAAAAGGGAAGCAGGAAGGTGCGGCGTATGACCTGTTCCGGAACAGGCTTATTTTCCCGGTCATAGACATACGTGGCAATGTCATAGGCTTTTCAGGCAGGATATTAGGCGATGGTGAGCCGAAATATTTGAACTCACCCGATACGCTTGTTTTCAATAAGAGCCGGAATCTGTTTGCCTTGAATTTGGTGAAGAAATCAAAAGCCGGTATGCTGATACTTGCGGAGGGGAATATAGATGTCATCGCATTGCATCAGGCGGGGTTTGACAGCGCGGTGGCCTCTCTCGGGACGGCACTGACAGCGGAGCAGGTGCGGCTAATGTCACGATACGCCGATAATGCGGTGATTGCGTACGACTCGGACGAAGCGGGGCGCAAAGCAGCATTGCGGGCGATTGATATGTTTGAGAAGACGAACATGGGTGTAAAAGTCATAGATTTCGGCGATTCAAAGGATCCGGACGAGTTCTTGAAGAACCACGGCACAGATGCATTTAGTCGTCTGTTGGCGCAGAGCGAGAATCATATAGAATACAGGTTGATGACGGTCAAAAACAGATCTGACCTGACGTCTGACGAAGGCAGGCTGAAGTTTTTGGCGGAAACAACAAAGCTGTTGTCAGATCTTGCAAGCAAGCCTGAACGCGAAGTATACGGCGCGCGGGTGGCGAAAATAGCCGGCGTTTCATCAGAATCGGTCGAAAATGAGGTTACGAAAATGCTGAGGACAAAAGCGAGGGCGCGAAGGAAACAGGCGGAAAAGCAGGTCACACGCCCGGCACAGAATCTGCAGCCGGCGGACAGAGCGTTGCGGTATAAAAATGAATACTCGGCGGCGGCTGAGGAAGGTATTATACGGTGCCTTGTGAGAGATCCAACGCTTTTAAGGGTTTCTGAAGAAATGGGGCTTATGGCAGCGGAATTTACGTCTGAATTTCTGGCAAAAGTGTTTAATATCATCTCCCAGCGCGGATTGCTGGGTGCGGAAACCGGCGCAGCATTGATTATGGCAGCACTGGAGGGGAATGAGGCGTCACAGCTGACCGTTATATTGCAAAAGCCGGAAGCGATTCCGAACGGAGAACAGTCTATCCGCGCGTACATAGAAAGAATCAGGACAGAGAAATACAAGTCAGGTGACCCGGATGAGCAATTACTGCTTTCAATAAAAAAATACAGAGAATTCAAAGATGTCGGAGGATAATGATATGAGTGAGAACTATAAAGACGTTCGCGCGCAAGAACCTGGTGCTGCTGATGATAACGACAACAATGGAGAATATGTCGAAAAGACGCAGGAGCAATACAACGAAGAGCGGTTAAACGCCCTTGTGGAAGAGGGGAAAAAGAGAGGCAGTCTCAGTGCAAAAGATCTGCTGGAAGTGCTTGAGGACATGAACCTGGAGCAGGAGCAGGTTGACAAGTTTTACGACACGTTGGAAAACCTCAATATCGATACGACTGAAGCAGATGATACAGCGTTTCTGCCAAATGATGATATCGCACCGGAAATTGAGGAATTGAAAGAAATAGAAACGCTTCATGAGGATGAGATAATCGACCCGGAGACGCTGGTGGATAATTTCAGCGTGGATGACCCTGTGCGCATGTACTTAAAAGAGATCGGAAAAGTCAGCCTGCTCACGCAGGAAGCGGAAGTTGAGCTTGCCAAATTGATGGCCGAAGGCGATAAAGAGGCTAAGCGCAAAATGGCAGAGGCGAACCTAAGGCTTGTCGTTAGTATAGCCAAGCGGTATGTTGGCCGTGGCATGTTGTTTTTGGACTTGATTCAAGAGGGGAATTTAGGCTTGATAAAAGCGGTGGAGAAGTTTGATTATACCAAGGGATACAAATTTTCGACATACGCCACATGGTGGATACGGCAGGCGATTACCAGGGCGATTGCAGACCAGGCGCGTACGATAAGAATACCGGTTCATATGGTGGAGACGATCAATAAAGTCATGCGGATATCCCGCCAGCTTTTACAGGAATTAGGGCATGACCCGACGCCGGAGGAAATCGCTGCGGATATGGGTTTGCCGGTTGAAAAAGTACGCGAAATATTGAAGATAGCGCAAGAGCCGGTGTCGCTTGAAACGCCGATAGGCGAGGAAGAGGATAGCCATCTGGGTGATTTTATTCCGGATGAAGACGCGTCAGAACCGGCAGAAGCCGCGTCGTTCACGCTGTTGAAAGAGCAACTGTCAGAAGTGCTTGGCACACTCACGCCGCGTGAGGAGAAGGTGCTTCGGCTGAGATTCGGCATAGAGGACGGCAGAACGCGCACGTTGGAAGAAGTCGGCAAAGAGTTCAACGTCACGCGTGAGAGAATCCGCCAAATAGAAGCCAAAGCACTGCGGAAACTACGCCACCCAAGCCGCAGCAAGAAGCTGAAAGATTTTTTGAATTAGCAGGAGTAACAATCAAAAATTTAAAGGAGGGCAGCTGTTATGAAAAAGATTATCATTATGCTATGTATTGCCGTGTTGTTTGCGCTATCCGCGTGCAGTCAGCAAACGGATGATGCGGAACTGAAAGAGACCGAGTATGAATACGAATATACGGAATGGCTGCCCACCGCTGAACCTGACACGGAAGCGGCTATGACAGCACGTCCACGGCAACCGTCGCCGCTGGAAGGTGTGCAGCTTGCCGGGCGGACAAGAGAAGGCTTTTTGCAGGATTTTGACTACATGATGTGGGTGTTAGAGGATAACTTTCCCTACTTCGGCGTGATCTACAGGCGACACGGCGTTGACATGCGTGAGAAAGCCGCATTGACCAGGGGAATTATTGCTGATGAGTCCGTTTACATAGATTCACAGATTTTCTTTGACATAGTTATGGAGAACTTTTTTGCCCATGGGCATGGCGTAGGGCATCTATCTTTGGTTAGCGGGGAGATGTACCATCATCGCAGGGAACTATTAACAACACCGAGATTTGGTTTTGCGGGAGATCCTCTTGTTCACCCTAATGGTTGGGCTATAACAAGCCCGGCAAGCGTAGAGTTCTATGGTGAAGAATTTCACATGTCGATAGATGAAATAATCGCAATGCAAAGCGGTAATGAAGAAAATCTGCGATTAGAGATTTTGGAGGAAGGTTCGGTCGCATACTTGCGTATGGCTACTATGAATTTTACCGGTGGAAATGCAAATAATGACGTTGTACGTATTTTGGAAATCTATGACAAGATAGAGGAATTTGAGCATCTGATTATTGATATTCGCGGCAATCGGGGCGGCGCAGGCCTTTTTGAATTGCTGATTCTTATGCCAAATATAATAAATCAGATAGAAGTGCCTTATGGATACTTTTACATGGCGGGAGGGCACAACGTCAGGGTTATAAGTTACTTTGACTGGTTCAATAATCTTGCTAATCCTATGTTTCATTTTGAGTCAGTTGCTCTTGATAACCTTGACCGTTTTCCATATCTTAACGAAGATGACATGCAACTCTTTGATTATGCTTTGTCAGTCATCCAAATATTGCCTAATATGCCGCTGGCACAGCCTGCCACAGGTGTCGTCGCTGATCCATTTAGTGGGAAAATATGGCTTCTTATTGACGAGTATGTTTTTTCTGCGGCGGATAATGCCGCTTTTGTTTCCAGATATTCAGGGGTTATCACCATTGTAGGTGCGCAAAGCGGAGGTGTATACAGTGGGCCGGAACCAGTTTGGATATCGTTACCAAATTCGGGAATTATATTTAGATATGATGCGATTTATCTCACTGATCAATATGGTCGTGGTAGGAATGAACATCCGGTAATGCCACATTATTTAAACCGCCCAAGCATGGACGCGCTTGAGACAGCGCTGGCACTGATTGCCGAGGGGAATTATTAGGGCAATTACTATATATAGAGAAAATAACAACGAGGGAGGTGGATGCTATGACGCCGGAACTATTTGCGGAGTGTGAAAAATACCGTCAGCATTTTTCGGATTTGCTGGAGATTGGCTGTAAAATAGTGTATCTGCCTGAAGATGGGTCGGCATGTCTGTTGCCGAAGGATAACATGGATTTCTGCGCACACTGCACACACGGTAAAAACAAAGGCCTCACGACACACCTTTACGGATGTCATGAGGCGCATCGTTGGAATGGGAAATATATTTACTATTGCCCGTTGGGGCTTACGTATATTGCGGCCTCTGTTTCTGATAACTCCGGGGCTGTGGCAGGCGGGCTTGTGTTGGGTCCAATTGTGATGGGGGACACGCAGGATGTAATTTATGACATCGCGGCACCGGACATGGCGTGGGCGGTATCGCAGCTCAGTGCTTTTTCAACGCATAAAGTGCGCCATATATCGGAGATATTGTCGGCCGTGACGGTGCGTATTTCGGAATCTGGGCGATTGAAAAAAGAGAGTCCGACCCACAATCAAGAAAAGCTTCTCAACGAGATATATATCGCCAAAGATCACTACGCAGACGGAGACGCCAAAAGCGCCGAAATGTTGCTGAATTTTGAAAGTGAACTGCACTTCGCGATGCTGCGCGGAGAGAAGGGTTCAGCGCTTGAAATGATAAATGAAGTGTTGGCACACATACATGTGTATAGTAACTTTGACGTCAGTGCCATCAAGGCGCGACTGCTAGAGCTGCTTGTGATCCTGTCGAGAGCCACGATTGAGGCCGGGGCAGATCCGGCGGACACCTTCCGGCTATCCGAAAACTTTATTTCGCAAATAGAACAGTACACAGATGTTGATCAGCTCGCGCTGTGGATATCCGACATTGTGCGCCGTTTTATTGTACAGGCGTTCGATTTAGCGCAGATAAAGCACTCTGACGTTGTGTTTAAAACCACGAATTACATAAAGCGAAATTATGCGGAAAAGTTGTCGCTGGACTCGCTGGCGAAAGAGGTATTTTTAAGCAAGTCGTATCTCAGCAGCATTTTCAAAAAAGAAACAGGAATGAGTCTGACGGCATACATCACCAAAGTCCGCGTGGAAAAAAGCAAGAAGCTGTTGCTGGAGAATAACGCAAGCTTAGCCATTATTTCAAGCCAGTGCGGATTTAAGGATCAGAGCTATTTTACCAAAGTGTTCAAAAAAGAGACCGGCGTCTCACCGAAGCGGTTCAGAAGCAGCAATGCAGTGGATAACGCATTGTAGGTGTTAAAATGCTAAGACAAAACGGCTGACGGAAATGTATTCCGTCAGCCGTTTTAGTTTTATAGGGATTCTTAGCCTAGCAGCTCAACAGCCATAACCGCTGCGGAACCTGCGTCTGCTGTATAAGCATCTGCACCGATTTCATCAGCGAATTCTTGCGTGATCGGCGCACCGCCAACCATGATTTTGACTTGGGATTTGCATCCGGCGTCAATCATTGCTTTAACGGTGTTTTTGAGGGAATCCATTGTAGTTGTCAGCAACGCAGAAGCACCGACTACTTTGCAGTCTGGGTTCGCTTTGATCGCTTCAACAAATTTTTCTGGCGGAACGTCAACGCCGAGGTCAAGGACTTTAAATCCAGCTGACTCGATCATCAGACCAACAAGGTTTTTGCCGATGTCGTGCAAGTCGCCTGCGACTGTGCCAAGGACATATGTTCCGTATTTGCCAACGCTGTCACCGGCGAGATGTGGCTTAAGCACTTCAACGCCTTTTTTCATTGTTTTTGCAGCAACAAGCATCTCTGGGACAAAGATTTCGTTCGCTTGGAACTTTGCGCCAACGATACCCATGGCGCCGATCATGCCGTCGTTAAGGATCGCGTCAGGTGCATCGCCAGCGTCAAGTGCTTCTTGCACAAGACCTTCGATGAGCTTCACTTTGCCGTTTTCTACGGCGGCGGCTACTTCTTTAATTTTGGACATACAAAATTCCTCCTGTAATGCTAAATTTATTTTAATTTTATTTTACGCAAATATAATTATTTTTTCGCGCCGAATATACCTTCGCGATAGGCGGCCATGTATTCTGCACAGAAATCATCAAGCCCTGCCATTGCTTCAGCTGCATAAATAACAGCACGCAGATCTTCACTGAGCGGATCCATAACGGCACTGTCCATTCCGGCTTGGATGGCAACCGCGGCGAATGCCTGGTTAACAAACTTACGTGCCGGGAGATTGAAAGAAATGTTCGAGATTGCGCCGGAGATATGAACTTTTGGATAATTAGTTTTAATATGGCGCATAATCTCCAGAACCATCGAGATGCCTTCTTCGTCGTCTGTTGTACACAGCATTTCGATCAGCGGGTCAATGTGGATACGGTCATCAGCGATGCCGTATTGCTTGGCTTTTGCCATAATGCTCTCAAAAACCTCAATACGTTCCGCAGCAGTTTTTGCGATGCTGTTTTCACCTTCTAAGAGTGCCATAACATGCCACTTGCTGTATTCAGGTTTCGCCAGAATCGGGAAAGCCGCATCGATTTTATGGCTTGCGCCGTTAATCGAATTGAACATGCCCGGTTTTTTACAAAACGGCAATGCCTCAATAATGACGTTGACATCTGACGAGTCAACAGCGATGGGGCAGTCCGTCACGCTCTGCACGCAATCGATCATCCATTTAAGCACTTCAAGCTCATTATCTTTGACAGATGCATGAACGTCAAGAAAAGCGGCACCGGATTCGGCTTGTTTGATAGCCATGTCCTTGATATACGCCTCATCGCGGGCGGCAATCGCCTTTGCGCAAGAGGGGATGGCACCGTTAAGTTTTTCGGCAATTATTATCATACCACAAATACTCCTTTAATTACAACTTTTTTTTGCGGCTTCGACTACATGTGAAACAAGCACCGATGTGGTAACGGTTCCAACGCCGCCCGGCACAGGGGTGATGGACGCAACGATAGGCTCTGCGTCATCAAATTTAACGTCCCCGACAAGTTTGCCTTTTTCATCGCTCCAGTGAATGCCGACATCAATGACAACTTGCCCGGGGCTCAAGTAATCTTTCGTGATGCTTTCCATCTGGCCGGCAGCGACAATCAGGATTTCAGCATTCCGGGCAACGGCTGGCATGTCCACCGTTTTGGTGTGACAGACAGTGACAGTGGCATTTTTAGCCATCAGCATCACCGCCGCCGGTTTTCCGACAACCAGGCTGCGGCCGATGACAACCGCGCGTTTGCCTTTGCAGTCGATATTGAAGTGATCAAGAATTTCCATGCAAGCTTGTGCAGTACACGGCGCATAGCCTTTGCCGCTTTGCATGAACACGCCAGCCATAGAGCCTTCGGTAATGCCGTCCACATCTTTTTCAGGCTTTAACGCGGCGCAAGCGGCCTCTTCATCGAGGTGCTTCGGCAACGGGCGGAACATCAGGACGCCGTGGATTTTCGAGTCTTTATTAAGCTCCTCGATATTTTTCATAAGCACGTCCTGCGTAACATCAGCCGGAAGCACAACGCTTTTTGTCGCGACGCCAACGGATTCACAGCGCTTCA
>WQVW01000070.1 GCA_009785655.1 Oscillospiraceae bacterium
CCCAACGTCGTCACGAATATGACGCAAGCCTGTCTGGACGGTGACTTTAAAACCGCCGCCGGATTGCAACTGAAATATCTTGACCTCATCGGCAAGCTGTTTATTGAAGTCAATCCAATCCCAGTAAAAGCCGCACTGAACCTGATGGGCATGGATGTGGGTGAAACACGCCTGCCGCTGGTTGATCTTGCACCGGAGAATCTGGAGAAACTGAGGACGGCAATGACAGCCGCGGAGTTGTTTCCCAAATAATACCCAGGTCTGATATATGGGCGGCCAAGTGCCGCCCATATCGTCCCGTATTGTTTTCACTAAGGAGCGAGAGATTATGCGCATGAAAAAAGAAAGATTTCTGCCGATAAAAGAAATGTTGTTTTCATACCTCGCAATCTCCAAAATTTTATACTGGTCTAACACCATCGCTGCGATAGATCAGCGTGATTTGGGCGGTGTGGGGGATGCTGTGTTGACACGACTGCTAGACCGGGATTTAATGCTGATTTCAATTGTAATTCTCTTTTACTTCTTAGAGAAACTTATTTTCAAAAAGTATAGAGACAGCGGCATTTTGAAACATATCGTACTCTATGCCGCAGGCTTTGTGGGAATGATCGGACTTTTTTACTTTTACACCTGGATAGTGAGCTGGTTCGTTGTGGTGGAGTTTCCTAATTTGGGCGCAATGCTGGGTGATTCTATTGTTTGGTATGTCGTGATTATTATTGCACTGAACGTCAAGCAGTACTTCAAATCAAAAGGAGAGGGAACATCCGCGTCTGCTCCGCCTCAAGGCACGGATAATAAGCTTGCCATGCTCAAATCCCTGCTTGATGACGGCATTTTAACTCAGGAAGAATTTGACTGCAAGAAAGAGAAAATACTTGGGATGTCGTAAGGGATACCACCCCGACATCCCGTGATTTTTAGCGTAACAGCTGTACGGATAATTTATATTTGCGGAGACATATAAAATGATTAAATCAAGATGCGGTACCATTTGTGATATATCCATATGCAAGGAAATCTTCGGTGTTGATTGCGCCGGGTGTCTCAATATTGAACATCCCCATTGGGGTGCGTGTTCTTTTAAAATTTGCTGCGAAAGTAAGCAGCTGAATCATTGCGGAGAATGTGAGAATTTTCCGTGCGAAGAGCAAAAGAAATATGCTTATGACAAGGAACATGGCGATAACGGTGCAAGAATTGCACAGTGTAAAGAATGGGCAAAGTTATATCCCCGATAACAAGCATTTTCATTGAGATAATGGCATCTATCATACAAAGAAAGGATCTCCGCCATGCTAAAGATAATCATCTCCGGCTCCAGCGGACACATGGGCAAGGCTGTTACAGAACTTGCCTTAAACGACCAGGACATCACCATCGCCGCCGGGTTTGATGTGAACGCACAAAAGTTATACAACTTCCCCATCTACGCGGAACCGCTGGAGTTTTCCGGCAGTGCAAATGTTGTGGTGGACTTTTCAACACCCGCTGCCTTAGGGGGACTTCTCTCTTTCTGTCTTGAAAAGAAAACACCGCTGGTTCTCTGCACCACGGGGTATTCCGAAGATGATCTGCAAGCGATTCATAAGACCGCTGAAACGCTTCCTGTATTCATGTCCGGCAATATGTCGCTGGGGATTAACCTGTTGGCAGACCTCGTCAGGCGATCCTGCGCTGCGCTCGGGCTGTCGTTTGACGTGGAGATTGTGGAACGCCATCACCGCCGCAAAGTTGACGCGCCCAGCGGAACCGCGCTCCTGTTAGCCGATGCGGCGCGGGAGGCTTTGCCGTACGACCCGGAATACATCTACGCGCGTCAAAGCCGCCGGGAAGCACGGCAGTCTCATGAAATCGGCATCTCCGCCGTCAGGGGCGGCACCATCGTCGGCGAACATGAGGTTATTTTCGCCGGGCATGACGAGGTGATTGAGCTGAAGCACACCGCCTTTTCTCGGGATGTTTTCGCCGCCGGCGCACTCCGGGCAGCAAAATTCATGGCTGAAGTCCGCAAACCCGGCCTGTACGATATGCGCGATGTCCTAAACTCGGCTGACTAAAGGTATCTGCAAAACAAAAAGATTGCATTCAATTGGTATGATTGAATGCAATCTTTTTCGCATCTGTTATATCATCATATCTGCCAGGTGATCCGCAATTTCGCTAAACCCCATGCTGTGCGATGCTTTGACCAATACTATATCGTCTTTTTCGATCAACTTCGGTAATTCCGCGATAAGTGCCGCCTTTGTCTCGAAATACCGCGCACCGATCCCGCCGGTGCCGGTGAAGCCGTCATATATCCGCTTTGCCTGATCTCCGCAGCAGATCAACAAATCCAACGCATGTTGATACGCCGCCTCACCAACCTCACGGTGCAGGCCATCTGCGTAGTCCCCCAGCTCCAGCATGTCACCCAGAATCGCCACCCGGCGTCCGCTAAGGCCGGATAATGATTTCAACGCCGCCTTGACGGATGTGGGGCTTGCGTTATAGCAATCGTCAATCAGTGTGAGTGATCCCGTTTTTTTTACATTAGATCTGCCGCCAACCGGCGTGTACGCTTTCAGTCCACGAGTGATTTCTTCATCAGACATTCCCAACAATCTGCCCACAGCAACAGCTGGCAGTGCCATCATCGCCAAATGCTCCCCAAAAGCCGGTATCGTCACCCGAAATCGGCTTTGCGCGCTTACAATGTCGCATGATACCGCAGCAGTACCCTCCACGCAGATATTTTCGGCACGAAAATCGTTGCCGCGGCCTTGCCCGAACGTTATTTTACGTAATCCGGGGTCATATTTCCGCAAAAATTCATCGTCGCCGTTCAGTATGCCTATACCGCTCGCCTGCATGTACAGAAATGCCTCTGTTTTCGCTTTCAGGACGCCATCTAAATCTCCCAGCGCGTCCAAGTGCGCGGGGCCGATTGTCGTCATCACAAGTATATCAGGCCGCACCATCTCCGCCAGTACACTCATTTCACCGAAATCGCTAATGCCCATTTCGATCACTGCCGCCTCATGTTGATCTGTCAGTGCCAAAAGTGTCAGCGGCACGCCAAGCTCATTATTCAGGTTTTCCGGCGTTTTCAGCACGCCGAACCGCGCACCCAGTGTGGATGCAACCAACTCTTTCGCCGTGGTTTTTCCGACACTTCCGGTGATTCCTATCACCGGAATATTAAATAGCCCTCTGTAATATCTGCCGAGTGTTTTGACCGCTTCCAACGTGGATTTGACGATCACATACGGCTCTGTCACGTCCATGAGAACGCGTTCAGCAAGACAGCAGGCCGCACCTGCCTCAAACGCGCTGTGGGCAAATGCATGCCCATCCACACGTGCGCCGGGTATGCAGATGAAGAGATTGCCGGGCGCAACCTCGCGATGATCGCGCACAGCCCCCTGGACATGGACATTGCGATCCTCATCGCAACCAATATACTCCCCGCCTGTGATGTCTGCTATTATTTGCGGCGTCAGATGTTTCATGATATTTCTCCGTATTTTTTCAGTGACTCGTGTACAATTGCCTCACAAAAATCGTCATAGGACATTCCCGCCGCCGCTGCTGCTTTGGGGATCAGACTCATCGGCGTGATGCCTGGCAAGGTGTTGCCCTCAATACACCAGGTTTCACCGCTTTCATCGACAATAAAGTCCATGCGCCCATATACTTCAAATTTCAAGACCTTGAATACACGCTCCGCTTCGCGTTGCAGCTTTGTCGTGAGTTCTGCAGATATTTCTGCCGGGAAAATTTCATCAGTTAAGCCGTCTTGATATTTGTTTTTGTAGTCGAAAAATCCCGTTTTCGGGCGAATTTCACCAACCGGCAATGCTTTGCCTGCAATAACACCGACGGTAAATTCCCGCCCCGGTATGTACTGCTCCACGATCACTTCACCGTATTTTGCGGCTTCCGCAAGTGCCGCCGGGTATTCCCGCGCATCCATCACGATAGACACACCGACTGACGAACCGCTTGCGTTCGGCTTCACCACGCACGGGAATTTTGCGGCTTCCGCCGCATAGCGCTGTGGCGTGTTGATTCCATTTTGCAGAAACAGCTGTTTTGTGATGTCCTTATCCATTGCAATCGCGCTCCCCAGCACGCCGGTGCCGGTGTATTTGACACCGATGAGATCCAGCATCGACTGGATTTTGCCGTCCTCACCATCCTCCCCATGCAAGGCGATGAACACGATGTCACAGGCTTTGCATATTTCGGGAACATTATCTCCGATGCGGCTGGATCCTGATTTTTGTTTGCGCAAATTTTCAAGGTTCGGGGCGTTTTCGCTGACCCCTACGGATAATTCTTCAATTTTATTCCCGAAAAACATATCTATCAGCGAAACATTATTCCCGCATCTGCGCAAGGCAGCCGCAGCCGCTGTGCCGCTGGCGATTGAGACGTCGCGCTCCGCGCTCATCCCTCCGCATAATACTACAATATCCATAAAACCTCCCGCAATTTCATCCGTTATATACTATACACGAAAAAAAACGTATTGACAACTGATAAAACATAAAGTATAATGATCCACGCTCGCTTAATTTATTAAACAACATGTGGCAAGCACATGGCGGCATAGCTCAGTTGGCTAGAGCACTCGGTTCATACCCGGGGAGTCGCTGGTTCAAATCCTGCTGCCGCTACCATATCAATTGACAATTGTCAATTAATCATGTATAATGATGTTGTCAATTGAATCCCGGCCCGTTGGTCAAGCGGTTAAGACTCCGCCCTTTCACGGCGGCATCACGAGTTCGAATCTCGTACGGGTCACCATTTTTATCTATGCATCAGCGCATTGCTTTAGACCATCCCCCGGACATTTCACCACCGATTGCCCGCAAGGAGGCTTAGCTCAGCTGGTTAGAGCGCCTGCTTCACACGCAGGAGGTCGTTGGTTCGAGTCCAGTAGTCTCCACCATTTGAAACCCCTACAATCACGACGATTGTAGGGGTTTTGTTTTTCGCACATGTCCGGAATATTCCGTTGTTTCCGGCCGATTCCAGTTATTATCGCCATAACAAAACATAAGCATTCCCCTGGCTTAGCAGCCGGGGGAATGCTTTACTGTTACAGCAATTTTGACAGTTAGATTCTCTCCATAAACTTGTCGAACAAAAATCCAGTGTCCAGCGGCCCGGCGCACGCTTCTGGGTGGAACTGCACTGAGAATGATTTGCCGTAATCCAGCCCTTCACAAGTGCCGTCGTTGTTGTTAACAAAGGCAGATTTTCCATTCGACACCACTTCGTATCCGTGATTCTGGCTTGTCATGTACACGCGGCCTGTTTCCATATCTTTCACCGGCTGATTCGCGCCGCGATGGCCGAATTTCAGCTTTTTCGTCTCATATCCATGCGCCACCGCCAGCAGTTGATGCCCCATGCAAATGCCGAAGATTGTCAAGTCGGTTTTAATCAGCGCTTTCAGCGTATCGATAATCACTTGATTCCCGGGTGCTGCCGGGTTGCCCGGGCCGTTTGACAGCATAATCGCGTGCGGGTCGATCTTCATGATCTCCTCGACCGATGCATCATGCGGGAACGACCAGACATCACAGCCTCTACGTTCCAACTCTTTGACGATACCGCGTTTCGCGCCGAAATTCAGCATCGCGATCCGGCGGTCACCGCCGCTGGCGACTTTGGTGATCTCTTTCGGTGACACCTGCATGATCGGGTTTGTAATAGTATAGGCTTTCACTTCCGCGATATCACTGTCCGTCGGCGGATGTGACATAATCTTTCCGTTCATCACGCCGTTCTCACGGGTGATTCTGGTCAGCGCGCGCGTATCGATTCCGCAGAGCCCGATGACGCCTTTTTCCTTAAAATAATCGCCTAAGCTTCCCTCACAGCGGAAGTTAGACGGTTTTTCACAAGCCTCTTTAACTATATACGCCCTTGCCTCAATAGAATCGCTTTCAAAATCCTCCGGAATAATGCCGTAATTGCCGATCAACGGAAATGTTTGCAGAATAATCTGTCCGCAATAGCTGGGGTCTGACAACGTCTCTAAATACCCCGTCATCCCGGTGGTAAAGACGATCTCCCCTGTGATTTCACCCTCAGCCCCGAAATACTGCCCCTCAAAAGTCCTGCCGTTCTCCAAAACCAGATATGCCGATTTCGCCATTCAAGTCTGCCTCCTTTATATATCACTTGCTAACTGAATATAATACACTATATTGTTACAGTTGGCAAGAAAAAATTGAATAATCTTTGCTTTGTCCAGAAACATTGAGAAAAGCGGATACTTATGGCGTATCCGCTTCTTCTTCAGTGAGTGCAGTTTTTGTTTTTTTGGTGATTGCGTATAACAAAAAAGACTGTAATACACACAACCACGCCAATACCTGACAAAACAAGGATAAAATATTGAAATCCGGGTCTGTTGTTCTCAATAATCTCACCAGTCGTAATATCGAAAACATAAGTCAGATTATCGACGGTTGTGATCGTTAATGTGTTATTTGCGCTATTAAAAATTGTGCTTTCGGAGAGCTTCCAAATAACCACTGAGGCGGTATAAAACCTCACCAAGTCCATGTTCTCCACGAGGTCTTCGATCCTGTAGCGTTTTAATAAAATTCCATTCTCATAAAACCCTATGCCACCCCAAGGACCTCCAGAAAAAAACGCAAGATGCTTAAAATCAGAGGAAAAAACAAAACCACCTTCACCAATGTTTTCCACCAAATAAATTAGTTCTAAAGGCTCCGTATTGTAATATACTCCCGTTGCCAAATAGCTGTCATTTGGGTGAAAAGGCGGAGTAAAAATAAAAACTCTGCTCCCATCTTCCGATTCTATTGTGAACGGGGTAATTACAAACTCGTCTGCATAAGCAGTGACACCGCCAAACACCATTATGGTGACGAGCAACAATGCTATAATGGACTTTTTATATCTTACAATTTTCAATTGCATCACCCCTATTATGACTAGACGCACCTGAGTATATATTTGTTCCATGCCGTCCCCATCGGCAGTATAGTTCTACATTGTAACAGATATGTTAACACATTACAAAAGGCTTGACAACAACGGTATAAAATGTTAAATTATAATTAGCACTCGATGAGTGAGAGTGCTAATTTGTGAGGGAACGATTCATCTATGAGTCTGACAGAGCGGAAGAAAGAGATATTGCGGACTGTTGTGGAACAGTATGTGGACACGGCAGAGCCTGTCGGGTCTAAAACTGTCGTGCAGCAGCTGGGAACTGCCGTTTCCGCCGCCACCGTGCGTAACGAGATGGCGGAACTGGTGGAGCTGGGATTGTTAGAGCAGCCGCACACCTCTGCCGGGCGGATTCCATCCCCAGCGGGATATCGGCTGTATGTGAACGAGCTTATGCGCAGTCACAAGCTGTCGCAGGATGACACGCGCGAGATATCGAGTTCGCTGAACTTGTTACACACCGCGGGACAAGAACAGAGCCTGATAGACGAAGCGGGTCGCCTGACTTCTCGCCTGACCACGTATCCGGCGTACGCACTGTCTTCGATGACTGGAGACATCACCATCGCCAGATTTGACCTGATCTATGTGGATTCGTTCACATTCATCATCGTTGTTTTATTGAGCAACGATTTAGTAAAAAACAAATTAGTCCATATAACCTCCCCGCTTCAGCAGCCACAGCTTGTAAAGCTCTCGA
>WQVW01000071.1 GCA_009785655.1 Oscillospiraceae bacterium
CTCGCCCCGCCGAGTCGTGGGGAATTGCTTATCAAAGTCACCGCTTGCGGATTCTGCCATACTGACGAGCTGGTTCGTGCCCAGGCTCTCCCCGTCCCCCTGCCCGTTGTGCTCGGCCATGAAGGCTGCGGCATTGTCGAGCGTGTCGGTGCAGAGGTCACGGAGTTCTCCCCCGGCGACAGAGTCTGCGTCTCATTCGGTTACTGCGGTGTTTGTGAACGTTGCCGCACCGGATTGCCAACAATGTGCGATTCATTTGTACCGATCAACTTCGGCGGCGTTCAGGCGGACGGCACCTCTCGCCTTTCGCGCGATGGAAAGCCAGTAGCAACCTTGTTCGGGCAATCGACATTTGCGACATACGCTGTTGTCAATGCCAGAAGTGCTGTCAAAGTCCCGGATGATATCCCGCTGGAGATCACAGGCCCGTTAGGGTGCGGGATTCAGACCGGCGCGGGTACGGTGCTGAATATGCTGAAACCCAGACCCGGGTCGTCAATCGCGGTGTTCGGCTGCGGCAGCGTTGGTCTAAGTGCTATCATGGCGGCAAAACTCGCCGGTTGCGGCATGATTATAGGTGTGGATCTTCTCCCGTCAAGGCTTGACTTGGCAATGGAACTCGGTGCAACGCATGTAATCAACGGCGCGGACACGCCGGATATCCCGGCAGAGATTCGCAAGCTGACAGGGCTGGGCACGGATGCATCCATCGACACAACCGGAAAATCTGTGGGCACCCGCCTGGCATTGAATGCCGTCCGCCCCGGCGGTTCCGCATACGTCATCGGCGGCGGCGGGGATATGACCATCAACGTGGAAACAGAGCTGATGGCTGTGGGAAAATCGCTGATCGGCGGCGTTGAAGGCAATTCAAATCCGAAAGTTTTTATCCCCGAGCTGATGGAACACTATAGAGCCGGGCGATTCCCGTTTGATAAGATGATTACTTTTTACGACTTTGCGGATGCGGAATCGGCAATGCAAGACACAAAAAGCGGCAAAGCTGTGAAAGCGGTTTTGAAGATGACATGACAAACGGACGCGCCATGGCGCGTCCGTTTGAATATGGCGCTGTATTTAGCCCATCACTTTTTGGAAATCAGCCAGATTTTCCCGCAATAAGTTCGGCACATCCAGCCCATACGGACAATGCGCCTTACAATGCCCGCAGTCCACACAATCATTAATTGCGTTCATGCTGCCTTTCCACATGTCCGCACCCCATAGGGATTTCGGCGCGCGCTTGATCAACAGCGACATTCTGGCGCACATGGGTATCATAATGTTCGCGGGACACGGCAAGCAATATCCACAACCGCGGCAAAACTCGCCGCCGAGTTCTTTAACGTCCCGCTCAATCACACGCCGCATGGCATCATCCATTGAAGGCGGGGCAGTTTGATACGAAATGAATTCATCCAGCTCGTTCTCCCGCTGGATTCCCCAGATCGGTATCGTTGCGGGGAATTGCATCATAAACGCGTAAGCGGCGGCGGAATTAGTGATCAACCCGCCGGACAGTGCTTTCATCGCCAGAACGCCCATGTTTTTCGCCTCACACAGCCGGATAAACGTTGCTTCTTCATCCGTTGCCAGATATGATATCGGAAATTGCAACGTCTCATACAGTCCCGATTCCACGGCCTCACGGGCAACGTCCATCCGGTGATTCGTTATCCCGATATGGCGGATCTTCCCCTGTTCTTTCGCCTGTAGCATCGCCTCATAAAGTCCCGATCCGTCGCCGGGTTTGGGGCAGAAGCTTGGGTTATGGAACTGATAGATGTCTATGTAATCCGTTTTCAGCAAGGTGAGTGACGTTGAAAGATGCACCCAGAATTCGTCCACATCCCGTGGCAATGTTTTGGTCGCGATGATGATTTTATCCCGGATATCGGACAGCGCGAGGCCTATTTTCTCTTCGCTATCAGTGTATCCCCGCGCGGTGTCGAAGAAGGTGATTCCGTTATCATACGCTTTTTTCAAAAGGAATCCGGCCTCTGCCGCCTCAAGCCGCTGAATTGGCAACGCGCCGAACCCATTTTTATTCACGGTAATCCCGGTTGAGCCTAGTGTTACATAATCCATAGTTGAATCTCCTTTTCAAGCTTTTATTTAATTATACCAACAACCTTCAAAAATGCAAAGTATTTGGGGAACAAAAATGTACTAAACAGCGTCAAAGGCTATATATCTATAAAAATTTTTAGGAGGATGATGAAATGAAAAAGACAATCGCAATCCTGCTCACCTCACTCATGGCAGTATTACTGCTTGCCTCATGCGCCGCAAATGATTCGGCAAATGATTCTCGGCGCGTCACGCTTGGTTTATATGGCGGAAGCTCTGCACCGGCAATGGCTCCAGCTCCAATGGAACCGATGGCTGACTTCGCCTTTGAGTTTGAGGACAACAGCGTTGCTTTCTCAACAGTAGAAATGGCAGCAAACAGCTATGCGGGAAGAGGGGGCGCGGTGCCAATTTCAGAACCCCTCCCCCCCGGTTCAGGCGGGTTCGGCGCGCCTGCCAGGCAGGGCAGTTTGGCTGAACGGATCATCTTCACGGTGTGGGCAGATATCGAGACACTTGATTTTGATGAGACGATTGAAACTGTCCACACACTGTTGGCACTATACGGTGGGTTTATTGAAAGTTCGCATGTGGACGGCGTGGCTATTCGTCCGCCGAATTGGGGGCCGGTGCTCCGCACGGCCAGCTTCCACTTACGCATTCCCGTGGATCGCCTGGAGGCAGCAACCAGAGATTTACCCCAGGTCGGCAATGTCACATCCACCAGCAGGCATTCTGAAAATATCACGATGCAATTTTCAGATACCCAATCCCGTCTTGCATCCCTCAGAACCCAAGAAACCCGCCTGCTTGACATGATGGACAGAGCCTATACTGTGGAAGACTTGATACTGATTGAAGACCGGCTTTCCCATGTGCGCTCTGACATAGAATGGATGACTTCCAGACTGCAAAACTGGCAAAACCAAGTGGATTACAGCACCCTATCCCTGTTCATTCGCGAGGTTGAAGTGCTCACAGAAGATGAAGCTGATATGACATACTGGCAGCAGGTTGGCTACGGTCTGGAATCTACCATGAGAAGCATCGGCAGATTCTTTATGAACGCATTCCGTTGGCTAATCACCAATTTGCCGATCATCGCGATTGTCGTGGCGATTACTGCGGCTGTTATAATCATCGCTGTCAAATCCATCCGCCGCATGATAAAGAAGCGAGCGGTTAAAAAATCGCCGCCGGAAACACCGCCGGAAGTGTAATAATAGACAGATCCAAAAACAACGGGCGCACTTCAATAAGTGCGCCCGTAAAAAGCCGGAGACTATTTATTGTCAGTCTTATACACATACTCCGCAAGATCCAGCACCTTGTTAGAGTAACCCCACTCGTTATCGTACCATGAGACAAGTTTGACAAAAGTGTCGTTCAGCTGAATACCGGCCTTCGCGTCGAATATTGAGGTGTGCGTATCTCCGATAAAGTCGGATGAAACAACCGCATCCTCAGTGTAATCCAGGATTCCGCGAAGCTCATTTTCAGACGCACGCTTCATCTCGGCGCAGATATCGTCATACTTCGCCGGTTTTTCAAGGTTGATGGTTAAGTCCACAACGGAAACGTTTATGGTAGGTACGCGCATTGACATGCCTGTGAGTTTTCCATTAAGCTCCGGAATCACCTTGCCGACAGCCGCCGCCGCACCGGTTGATGATGGGATAATATTCGCGGACGCCGCCCTGCCGCCGCGCCAATCTTTCTTGGACACCCCATCAACGGTTTTCTGTGTGGCAGTTGCGGAGTGTACAGTCGTCATCAGTCCTGATGCAATCCCCCATTTGTCGTTCATCACCTTCGCTATCGGTGCCAGGCAGTTGGTTGTGCATGACGCGTTGGAGACAATGTTCATTGCGCTGTTATAGCTGTCCTGGTTTACACCCATGACGAACATAGGGATATCAGACGTCGGATAGGTTAGGATAACTTTTTTCGCGCCGGCTTTTAGATGCATTTCCGCCTTGTCCATTGTGCTGAACTGACCCGTTGCATCGATCAGATAATCAACACCCCAATCCTGCCACGGAATTTTGTCTGCATTTAAGTCGGAATAGGTTGAGATGACTTTGCCGTCGACAATCAAGCTGTCTTTTGTCGATGACACTTCATGATTGAACCTGCCGTGGATAGAGTCATATTTCAGCATGTACGCCATATACTCAGGCTCCATTACATCGTTTATCGCCGCAACCTCAATACCACGCTCATAAGCTGCTCTAAAAACCAGTTTGCCGATTCTTCCAAATCCTGTTATTCCAATTCTCATATTCATAAACCTTCCTTCTGTTCGTCAAACGATTAATTAATTTATAGATCGTTTCAATTATACCCGTTTGTTTCTAAAAAATCAAAAGAAAATGTGAATTTACCCATACAATAAATTAACTGTAAAAAAGTGTTGAATTTAGGTAATTTTTCTGGTAGAATCATATGTTGATGATATGTTTATCAACCACTGTGCTTTGTTAATATTTAGCGTGTATTTTATCATGTATTCTCCGCATATATAGAACAACCGGAAACAACGGTAAGATCGACTCTTCTGAAAGGCTGGGAGGTCGCGCTACGTGATAACAGAAAAATTTGACGCATTGTTCGGCATGTATAGTGAGCCAATCCTCGCCATAAGCGGGAATGAGTTTGTCTACTATAACAATGCGGCCGGCAAGTTCTTGCCGAATATAGCTCAATTACAACCCAGTGATGTTTTCCCTGCCGGGATTCTGGATGCGGAGTCCGACAGCTTTATAGGTGAGCTTGATATTGTTGGCAATCGATCCACTTTTTCCGCCGCACGGTTTGAGGGATACAGAATTTTCAGTTTACTTTCCGTTGCCGAAAGCGCGGAAAAAATTGACGCCGCCGCGTTCTCTGCGTTGAGCCTTGAGATGAAAAATTATCTGGCGGTATTGCGTCTGGCAGCAAACACTGTTTTGCCCTATATCGAAAACACCGGTGATGAACAGTTGAAAATGCATGCTGCAATGATTAACCGCAGTTATTTTAACATCCTTCGCCTCACCTCGAACATAGAGATGCTAAGTGCTGAGTTTAGCACCACTCCCCTGCGGCGACGCCGCTTTGATCTGGCAAATACAGTACGCAGCCTTGTAGATGCCTGTTCACATCTTGTGAAAGACAGCCACGTCAGTATCAGCTTCAACTCTGTTGAAGAAAGCATCCTTATCTTCGCCGATAGAGATAAAATTGAACAAATGTTGTTAAACATGATATCAAACAGCCTTATTAGTCTTGAAGAAGACGGAACGATCACCGTTTCCATCGAATTAACGAAAGACAGCACGATAATCACTGTCCGCGACTCTGGCAACGGCATCTCTGACGATGTGAAAGCAAGCGCATGGAATAGGTACGAAACGCCGCGAACCCTCACCGACACCAAAGGCGGGGCGGGCTTCGGCATGGCGGTGATTTCACAGATCGCAAGGTTGCACGGCGGCAGTGTGTTTTTTGAAAGCCGCAAAGGCGAAGGAACCACAGTTGCCGCATCAATACCGCTTGATAATGACGGCAATCTGCACGTCAGCGACAAAATTGACGTCTATCAAAGTCGCGGCATTTCGCCGTTTCTCATCGGATTGTCCACTGTTCTGGCATACGATAAATTTAAGCAGAAATATATGGACTAATTATGTTACGCACCACGCAAAGCAATTTTTAATTTGCGATTATTATATTTAAGGATGAAACTATGGATAAGCGTGTCGGAATATATATACACATTCCGTTTTGCGCAAGCAAATGCGCGTACTGCAATTTCTACTCACTGGCCAACGGGGATCGCTGGATGGCTGATTTTCAATCTGCCATCTTACGGCATATCAAAGAGTATTCGCCGCAGCTTGACGGATATCTTATAGATACCGTATACTTCGGCGGCGGAACGCCCAGCTATTACGGCACTGGTCGGCTTATCAGCATCTTCAATGCGTTGAAAAAACATGGCCATGTGCTTTTAAATGCGGAAGTGACTGCTGAGGTCAATCCTGGCAGCATAACGAAAGACGACCTGATACGACTTAGACGCGCTGGATTTAACAGGCTGTCAATCGGCGTGCAGTCGGCCAGTGACACAACGTTAAAAAAGCTCGACCGACAGCACACCTTTCAAGACGCGGAGGACACAGTCACCAACGCGCGCCTGGCAGGTTTTACAAACATCAGTATTGATATCATCTACGGCCTGCCGTCACAGGATAAAGATAACTGGGCAGAAACCATTACACGGGTTGCCGCCCTGAAGCCGGAGCATATCTCCTGCTACGGACTGAAAATTGAAGAAGGCACGCCGCTGTATATTCTGAAAGACTCCCCCTTTATACCGGACGACGATAAGCAAGCCGACATGTATCTGTTTGCTGTTGAAATGCTCTCTCGCTTTGGCTATCGCCAGTATGAAATATCGAATTTCGCGCGGAGAGGATATGAATCAAAGCATAATCTGAAATACTGGCTCGGGCATGAGTATATTGGCTTCGGCCCGGCGGCGCATTCGTATATCGGGCAATGCAGATACAGCTTTGTGGATGATCTTGAAAAATATATCGAATGCGTAGCCTCAGACCAGCAGACTATCGTTGAATACAGTGAGGAGATGTCAGACTTTGAGAAGGCCGGTGAATATCTTATGCTCCGGTTGCGTACTGTCCACGGTATTTCGGAAAAGGAATATTATGATATCTATAAACTAAAGATGGATTTGGTCTTAGATCTTTTGCGCAAATACGAGGACAGCGGATGGGCAGTTTTCAAAGATGGCCGCTGGCGATTCACCCCAAAGGGCTTTTTGCTCTCAAATACGTTGATCGGTGATTTGCTTGAAGCGCAGACCCAACAGCGTACACAAGTCAGCAAGCCCTGGCAATCTCAGACAAGTGCTGAGGACAGTCAGATCACCTTGTTCGAGAAGCGTACCGTCTCTTCTGGGTTGTTTGGCGGCAAATACAATCATTAACAGCTTCATAAAAGAAGTTACATAAATTGTAGTAAAGCGTAATAGAAATGTAATTTGAAATTTTTCGCGTACTGTTGTATTATATTCTCATGGATTTGTGCAATATAAATAACATGCGCCGGTCTTAAAGAAGGATGTGATCGTTATCAAACTGGTTAGCAGTAAAAATAAAAATAAAAAAGTCAAACGCAAAAAATCTTTTAAAGCGGTACTTATAGTCATACTGGTTTTGGCTCTTGCCGTGGCGGGGGGTACTATTGCTTTAGGCTTCCATGTAAATAATCGGGATACTATTTTCCCAAACGTTTCGGTAAACGGGATAGATTTATCCGGGCTGGAGCTTTCTGGGGCTTATCACGCTTTGCTCAACATGGGTTATGCAAATAACGCAGACGGTATTTCTGTCACCGTGAATTTTCCCGATGGCAGTAATTTTTCCATTTCGGGAGATGACGCGGGCTTTTCTCTAAGCGCGCAAGAAGCCGCCCACGCTGCTTTTGA
>WQVW01000072.1 GCA_009785655.1 Oscillospiraceae bacterium
CAGGCGGTTGAACGAACCATCCTCGTTATAAATCACCGCAAGCGCACTGCATGGTGCGTCACTCGCCGCCGTTGTTGGGACTATCACAGCCGGTATGCCCAAGAGTTCAGCCGCTGCCTTGACAGTATCAATAACCTTCCCGCCGCCGGAAGCGAGTATCACGTCACAACCGTGCTCCTTGGCGATACCGCAAAGCCGCTCAATCTCACTGTCGCAAGTCTTGCCGCGAAACTGTTCTTCAACCTGCCGGATTCCGCTCACCTGAAAACTCCGCTCTCGCCCCTCACGCGTGGCAAGCAATCCTGTACGTCCGCCGGATACGAGAACGCGTTCGCCCAGAGGCTTTATGTATTCACCGAGATTGAAAACCGCGCCCGCGCCCTGTATGTATCGCCCTGGTGCGCCGAAAATCTGCGTTGCCATGAGCTAAGCCTCCTTTTTGGCCGAAAACAAATCCGGAATCATCCGGCATATCTTCTATACCGGATGATTCCGTTTGATCAAGCCTATTTCGATTCTAGGATTTTATCCGTTGTTTCAAACATTGCTTGCTGCTTAATCAGCTGCTCGTACCGCTCTTTTGCCTGTTTTTCGGCGGCGGGGAACAGTTGCTGTGATCTTTCCGGGAATGTCAGTGCAAGTGAGCTGTAGCGGACTTCACCCATGATGAAATCGTTGAAGCTGCCTCTTGGCGACTTATTGTCTATCATCAGCGGATTCTTGCCCTCCAGCGCGAGACGCGGGTCGAATCTGTACATGTTCCAATACCCGGCTTCGACCGCTTTTTTCGTCCATTCGATTGACCGACCCATCCCGACTTTCAATCCATGGGCTATGCAAGGCGAATAGGCGATCACGATAGACGGTCCGTCATAGCTCTCGGCCTCGATGATTGCGTTCAGCGTCTGCTGATAGTTCGCGCCCATCGCGACTTGCGCGACATAGACATAACCATAAGTCATTGCCATTTGGCCGAGGTCTTTTTTCTTTATGCTCTTTCCGGCGTGGGCAAACTGTGCGACAGCACCGGTCGGCGTGGATTTAGACGCCTGTCCGCCGGTGTTGGAGTAAACCTCAGTATCGAACACAAGTATATTCACATTCTCCCCGCTGGCAATCACATGGTCAAGCCCGCCATAGCCGATGTCGTACGCCCAGCCGTCCCCACCGAAAATCCAGACAGAGGGTTTGACGAACAAGTCCTGCATCGACAGCGCCTCTTTGCACAGACTTTCACAGGCTTTGTCGCTGCAACGCTCAAGCTCACGAACCAATCGCGGCGCGATCTCTTTTGTGGCCTCGGCGTTGCTTATATTTTCCAGCCACTCCTGTGCTGCCGATTTCTCCGGCCGCGCGTTGGCCTCTGGCTCTTCTATCCGCGTTTGGATTTCAGGACTCTCGCGCAATTCCTGCGCCGCCATATACTCGCGCGGTGTTTGTGAGAGGGCTTTTTGGAGGGTCACCAGTTTTTCCAGAACACTCACAAGCCGCGCTCTGCGTTGGTTGAATCCAAGCGCCATGCCGTAGCCGAATTCGGCGTTATCTTCAAACAGTGAGTTCGCCCATGCAGGGCCGCGTCCGTCTTTATTCACGGTATACGGCGTAGACGGTGCGCTGCCTGCCCAGATGGACGAGCATCCCGTCGCGTTGGCGATGAACATTCTGTCACCGAACAATTGGGCGATGAGTCTCGCGTAAGGTGTTTCCCCGCACCCGGCACACGCCCCCGGGAACTCCAATAAAGGTTTCAAGAATTGAGAACCTTTGACGGTGTTTGTCGCGAATCCTGTCTTTTTCTCCGTCACATTGGCTTCCGCGTAATCAAAGTACTTTTGCGTCTGCACAGCGTTATCAATCGGAATCATCTCCAGCGCCTTGGTTTTAGAGGGGCAGACATTCGCGCAAGATCCGCAGCCGGTGCAGTCCAGTACCGATGCGATGATCGCATACCGCAGATTTTCATTGCCTGTACCCATCATTTTCAGGCTTTTCATCCCCTCCGGCGCGGCGGCGTATTCCGCCTCGTCAAACACAAACGGACGAACCACAGAGTGCGGACAAACATACGCACACTGATTACACTGGATGCAATTCTCCGGCAGCCACAGCGGTGCATCTGCGTTGATAGCACGCTTTTCATACCGCGATGTTCCGGCGGGTATTAGGGAGCCGCCCTCCGTTTCAACAAACGCCGAAACGGGCAGATTGTCACCTTTCATGACATTCATGTTTGTCATAATATCCGTGGCATATTTTGCGGCGTGTGGTGAGCCGCCTGTAAAGGTGTGGGTGACAGCTTCATCTTTTGCAGATTTCCATGAATCCGGCACATCGATCTTTTTGATACTTTCAACGCCTTTGTCGATGGCGGCGTTATTCATGTTGACGATGGCCTCACCCTTGCTGCTGTAGGTATCCTGCACAGCTTGCTTCATATAATCGATGGCTTCGTCAATCGGCAAAATCCCCGAAAGTTTGAAGAACGCCGCTTGTAAGATGGTGTTTATTCTGCCGCCAAGACCCAGCTCTTTCGCAATCGTCACGGCGTCGCAAGTGTATAGCTGTATGTTATGCTCCGCGATATGCCGCTTTGCCGCTGCTGGCATACGTGCGGTAAATTCATCCACATCCCAGGCGCAATTGGCCAGGAACACACCGCCGGGCTTGACGTCCCGTGCCAAGTCGAATTTTTCAAGATACGCCGGAACATGGCAGGCGACAAAATCCGCCTTTGAAATATAATAGGTCGATTTAATCGGACTCGAGCCAAATCTTAAATGGCTGATCGTAACACCGCCTGATTTACGCGAATCGTACTGGAAGTAAGCCTGAACCTTCATATCAGTATGTTCGCCGATTATTTTGATTGAGTTCTTATTTGCGCCGACTGTGCCGTCAGAACCTATGCCCCAGAATTTGCAGGATTTTATACCGGCGGGCGTTGTGTCTGGCTCTTCGGTAATTTTCAGCGACAGATTTGTCACGTCGTCTTCTATACCTATCGTGAAGTTGCTTTTCGGCGTATTGGCTTGAATGTTCTTGAACACGGCGATGATTTGGCCTGGCGTTGTGTCTTTGCTGGCCAGTCCATATCTGCCGCCGACGACTTTTATGTCGGTGTCGTGAAGTGCTGTGACAATGTCGAGATACAATGGTTCACCGACGCCGCCCGGTTCTTTCGTCCTGTCAAGTACGCCGATTGTTTTGACCGATGTTGGAATTTGCGACAACAGGTGCTTTACTGAAAACGGCCTATAGAGCCGGACTTTTATCAAGCCGACTTTTTCCCCAGCGGCTGTCAAATGATCCACGACTTCTTCGATTGTGTCGCAGACGGAACCCATCGCGACAAGCACATGTGTCGCATCCGCTGGACCATAGTAATTGAATGGTTTATAGTCGGTGCCGATTTTGGCGTTGACCTGATTCATGCATTCTTCAACAACACCGGCGAAATCCTCATACGCTGTATTGCACGCTTCGCGCGCTTGGAAGAAGATATCCCCGTTCTGTGCAGAACCGCGGAGCGCGGGGTGCGCCGGGACATTGGCTCGCGCATGGAATTTTTCGAGCGCATCGTTATCGAACATGGATTGAAGCGCGTCATAATCCCACGTCTCGATTTTCTGCATTTCGTGAGAGGTGCGGAATCCATCAAAAAAATGCAGGAATGGCATACTGCCTTTCAGTGCCGCAAGATGCGCAACGGCACCCAAGTCCATCACCTCTTGCGGACTGGTGGAAGCCATCATCGCAAATCCCGTCTGACGGCACGCCATCACGTCACTGTGATCCCCGAAAATAGACAGTGCGTGGGTGGATATGGTTCTTGCCGAAACATGGATAACGGCCGGCATCTGTTCGCCCGCGATTTTATACATGTTGGGAATCATCAGCAGCAGTCCCTGAGAAGCTGTAAACGTTGTCGTTAGTGCCCCTGTCAATATCGCACCGTGAACTGCACCTGCGGCCCCGGCTTCTGACTGCATTTCAACCACACGGACAGCCTGTCCGAAAATGTTCTCTCTTCCGCTGGAAGCCCATGTGTCGACATACTCCGCCATGTTTGAAGACGGCGTGATCGGGTAAATCGCCGCAACGTCTGTAAATGCGTATGAAACGTGCGCAGCAGCGGTATTGCAGTCCATCGTCATTAATTTTCGCGCCATAATTATTCTGCCTTTCTTTATTCGTATCCGTAATCAATATACAAAATTATACCATCGACATTGGCACATGTAAACTTATTCTCTTCCTCATATTGAAAAAAATTCAGTTAATGTGATATAATGGTAGCTACGATAAACGCGAAAAATGGGAGAATCACCCTGCCGACTTCGTTGCCCCCTTCCGGAGGGGGATGGGGGATGCACTTTCTTCGCCCTCTTTAGTAAAAAGGGTGCCGCCCATGGGCGGTGGTGTTTTGTATGGCAGGGTGGTTTTCCCGCATAATATAGCGATCCTAATGAAAGAGGGGATTTGAAATGATTTCCAAGGTCAGGTCATTAGGTCTCGGCGGTATAAGCGGATATGAAGTCTCTGTGGAGTGCTATCTGTCCGGCGGATTGCCGGCGTTCGACATTGTCGGCTTGCCGGATGCCGCTGTCCGGGAAGCGCGCGAACGCGTACGCGCCGCTGCCAAATATTGCGGTCTCGGATTTCCGATCAGCCGGATAACAGTGAATCTGGCTCCCGCCGATAAGAAAAAAGCAGGGACGGTGTACGACCTGCCCGTGCTGCTGGGTATTCTTGCGGCATCGGGTGAGATTGAAGAACCGCCTGATGATGCTGCCTTTTTCGGGGAACTGTCGCTCTCCGGGGAGTTAAGGCACGTTCCGGGCGCGTTGCCGATGGCGTTGTGTGCACAGCGATCTGGGATTCGCGCGCTTTTCGTTCCCGCCGATAATGCGCAAGAGGCTGCGTATGCTTCCGGCATCACGGTCTATCCCGTTACTGATGTGCCGGAGCTGTTGGATCACCTGGAAGGCAAGCGGCTGATAGAACCCGTAGAGCCCAGGGAACCGCAGCCGATATGGACGGCGTCGCCGGACTTTTCCGAGGTTAAAGGTCAAGAGAACGTCAAACGCGCTCTTGAGATTGCGGCGGCGGGTTCGCACAACATCTTGCTGATTGGCCCGCCGGGTGCGGGGAAAAGCATGTTGGCGAAACGCCTGCCGACAATTCTGCCGGACATGACGAAGGATGAAATGTTGGAGACGACAGAAATTCATTCCGTCATGGGACTGATCAGTCGAGAGTACCCGATTCTGGCGACACGCCCGTTCCGCGCCCCGCATCACACTGTGTCCGCCACGGCGCTGACCGGCGGAACAGCGAATCCCAAACCCGGTGAAATGTCGCTTGCGCACAACGGCATACTATTCCTGGACGAGCTGCCGGAATTCCATCGGGATGCGCTGGAAACGCTCCGGGGTCCGCTTGAAGACGGCGAGGTGACCATCTCACGCGCCGCGTATTCCGTTACATATCCAAGCCGGTTTATGCTGGTTTGCGCAATGAATCCCTGTAAATGCGGATGGTACGGTCACCCGTCGCGCCGGTGCGTGTGCACCGAAAGTGCGGTCACACGGTATCATGAGCGGCTTTCCGGCCCGCTGTTAGACAGGATTGATATGCTGATCGAAGCCCCGTCGCTGGAATTCGATGAGCTGCGCGCCCGCCCAGAATCTGAATCATCCGCCGTAATCCGCGCCAGGGTGAATACCGCGCGTGAAACCCAACGGAAGCGGTACGAGGATGCAGGAATCAACTGCAACGCCCATATTGGGACGAAGGAACTGGATCGTTACTGCGCGCTCTCCCCAGAATGCGAAAAACTGATGCGCGACGCATATTCCCGCCTGGCGATGACGGCGCGATCATACGACCGAATCCTCCGCGTGGCGAGAACAATCGCCGACCTCGCCGATGCGCCGGATTTGACCCCAGCGCATATCGCCGAGGCGATTCAGTACAGGATGAGCATTTTTACGAAAGGCCGGATGTAAATGAAAATTCTGGCTATTTCCGTCCTTATTCTGACGATACTACTACTGGCTGCCTGTGTGTATAGATATAGTAGAGCCCCAATGCCAGTGACGGAAAGCACGCCGACTCTCGGCCGTCATTTGCAGGATATCCGGGAATTGGGCGACCCGGACGAGGGAGAACTTCGGAGTGAGCGTCTCGATTTACTGGTGACATATTTGCTTCCGGTACATTCCGTAAGGCGGGGCTTGGTCATGGATCGTGTGGTTGCCTATTGGAACACTCACAGTGAGTATAGTTTTACGGTGGTGTTTTCCTCCGCGGAGCATAGGTTCAATAAAGAGCTGATCGAGACGATTATGGCGTTCATCGGCACTGATACGGATAACCTGGATGCCGTGTTTACGGGGGCACTGAGATCGGGCTGGAGTTTGTTTCATGCTGGGCGAACTGAAAGTGTTGGAAGAGGTCATTTTACCCCAGTGCAACGCGCGGAGCTTGAGGCACTGGAGGCAAGTATTGAGATATTTAACGCCCCGTTCTGGGAAGACAGGTACGAACATGACCCCGTGATTGTGCGTACAGGGGTTAACGGCTATTGGGATTTTGAGGGTACGACTTTCATAATAACAAGCTTTACCGTATATCTTTACGACCTGGAGAGCTGGGACTTATCGGTTTTGCGTGAAGAGTTATCAGAAATCACAGGCATTGACCCGGATTTGATTGAGCTGACCCGTGCTTTTTAGATGAAGATAGGAATTGATAAACATATGGACGACATTATACTATTAAAACAAGGTGAAATAATCTTAAAAGGCCAGAACCGCCGACATTTTGAGTCGCAGTTGATGGCAAACATCCGCCGGAGGCTTAAGCCCTTCGGCGAGTTTGAGATATACTGTATGCAATCAACGATATACGTTGAGCCTCGTGGGGATTGCGACATGGATGGTGCGCTGGATGCGGCGGGGACTGTCTTCGGTGCGAACTCAGTTTTACGCGCTGCCGCGTGTGAAAAAGACAAAGACGCGATTGTCGAAACCGCGGTTGAATATCTTGGTGAAAAGCTCAACGCAGTAAAATCTTTCAAAGTAGAGTCCAAGCGCGCGGATAAGCGTTTCCCGATGGGTTCGATCGAACTCTCCCGCTATGTCGGCGGATTGCTGCATGAGCGATTCCCGCATCTGACGCCGGATATGCACTCACCGGAGCTTACCGTCAATGTGGAGATCCGCGATCTTGCGGCCTACGTCCACGGTCCGGCATTGCCTGGCGCGGGCGGATTGCCCATCGGTGCCGGCGGACGTATGGTGACGCTGCTATCCGGCGGGATTGACAGCCCGGTGGCGATGCACATGATTGCCAAACGCGGCGTCAAAGTGATTCCCGTGCACTTTGCATCGCCGCCGTATACGTCGGAAATGGCGAAAGACAAGGTGATGACGCTGACAAAAATCCTGACAAAATACTGCGGACGAATGGTGGTAGAGCTTGTGCCGTTTACGCATATTCAAGAAGAGATAAGGGCACACTCCCCGGAGGGATTTTTTACGATTGTCATGC
>WQVW01000073.1 GCA_009785655.1 Oscillospiraceae bacterium
CACAATGTGCGCCCATACTACTCTATCACCCTGTAACCGCTTGCTTTCAGCAGGCGGTTCATTATTGCGGTACCCAGGCCGGTTTCATTGAAACTTTCGCAATAAATCACATCTATATCGTGCGCGTCGAATGCTCGCAAAGCATCATACAGTCTCTTGGCGATGGCTTCGGCATCGTTCCCCATGCTGATAACAACGTCGGCATTGTACGTTGACTTGTGCGCCTCCGTTACCAGTATCCCGACGCTTTCAGTGCGGGATTTAGCCTCATCTATCACATGCTGGAAGAAAACGCTGTCACCTTTCACAATGCTCATCGGTGCTTTCGGGGCGTAGTGCGTATACTTCATCCCCGGTGACTTGGGGGTGGATTCCGTATCTTTTGATGGTTCGTGCAGTATCACTTTTCGCCCGATGACGGCTTCGATCGCCTCTTTCGTCACGCCGCCCGGGCGCAGGATGACAGGCGGATCGGCAGTGCAGTCGATCACGGTGGATTCAAGGCCGATGTGCGCCTCTCCGCCGTCAACGATCCCGGCGATTTTGCCGGACAGATCATCCGCGACGTGCCGCGCCGTTGTGGGGCTGGGTTTGCCTGATACATTGGCACTCGGGGCGGCGATGGGCAGATTCACTTTTTTTAACAATGCCAATGCAGCCGGGTGCGATGGTATTCTGACACCGACGGTATCAAGTCCCGCCGTGACGTTGTCGGCGAGACTTGCGTGTTTCGGCAGTACAATGGTCAATGCCCCCGGCCAGAATGCGTCCATTAATCGTTTTGCCGTATCAGGGATTGCAGAGACGACAGATTCCAGCTGGGAAACATTCCCGATATGGACAATCAGCGGATTATCACCCGGCCTGCCCTTGGCTGTGAAAATTTTGGCGACTGCCGCATCACTTGTCGCGACCGCGCCCAATCCGTAGACAGTTTCAGTCGGAAACGCCACGACTTCGTTTTTCCGCAGCAGATCGGCCGCTTGTTCTATTGTCAAGTTAGTTTCCAATACGTTACTCCCACTCATCCACCGATGATTATCGGGTGGATTTTTATGACGTCCCCGTGTGACAAACGGTGATCTTTCGGGATTAGCGTCCCGTTGCGCACAATGACTCCCGCTTCGTCCTGCGGAATCCCGGCGGCGAGGATTGCGTCTGCGGCGGTGGCATCCGCCGGCATATCGGTCAGCAGAATGACGCGTTGATCCAGCCATCTGGCTGCCCAACTGCCGGTTTCGACGGTGATAGTCACTCCGTCTCCCCCGCTGTCGCTGTGTCCAGTGCCGCGATTTTCTCGCGGTATTTCATCAAGATTTCATGCGCCACGGCCTCATCCAGCTGGCCGTGCATTGACGGTGTTTCAAAAAACCGTTTCGGCAGTCGGATGTCTTGCAAGTCGAAGCCCATCCGTTTTTTTATCCGCAGTTTGACGGCGTAAATCCGACGGGCGACGGCGGTCAGATCATCATCCGTCATCTCTTGCCCGATGCCGGCAAAGGCGGCCAGAATTGTTTGGCGGTCATACACTTTACGGGAAAACAGGCAGATTGTCAGTGAGTTTAACATACAACGTTCCAGCTCTTCTTTCAACAGTGCCTCCGCCATGTCATCGGGGTTGACATCCTTGCCAATCGGCAGCCCTTGATCCAGCGAATACCCGCCGTTACACAGGTGAGAGTGCCGCGCACCGACCATGGCACCAATCAGTGAACCGTAGCCGGTATGGTATCCCGCCATTTCATTGCCCGCCACTTGCATGGCAAAGTCTTCCCCGCCGTAAACCTTGGATGCGTGCTTGACGCCCAGGCCGAGGTTTTTGTAAAACGCGTTCACGCCATTCGCTATATATCCGACAGCGGCGCGGTATTCTTGTGAACTGCCGAATGTAAGCGGCACGATCGTGTCGTCCAACGACACCAGTCCCGTTTTCAAAGCCTCCGTTGCCCAGCCGAGTGCGACGCCGGTACTCATCGCGTCGAGTCCCGCAAGTTCAACATCTTCGATCAATTCCAGAATATCTTTCGGGTCACCGATGCCGAGGAATGAACCTAATGCGAAGATCAGCTCATAGTCGTACCCGACCGATATCGTCTCATACTCATGTCCGTGCGCCGCGAACTCACGCCTAAATTGCCCGATATGGATACACCCGACCGGACAGCCGGAGCAAGCGACTTTCCGCACAAGGTATTCCTGCGAAAATGTCTCGCCAGAGATTTTGTCGGCATGCTCAAAACTGCCTTGCTGCAGATTTCGCGTGGGCAGTGCCCCGGCCGCGTTCAGCGGGGCGACATTGATCGGCGTGCCGGTGTCGTGGTACTTTGCCATGACATCGCTTTTGGTGCACGTCTCATATATCTCCCGATAGACCTTGAAATATGACCCGAAATCCCGAATCGGAATCTCCCGACTGCCGACAATGCTGATGGCTTTCAGGTGTTTTGAGCCGAATACCGCGCCCAAGCCCATCCGGCCGAAATGGCGGTATCGATCCACTGAGACACAGGCGTACGACACCTGATTTTCGCCCCCGCGCCCAATGCGGATGATTGAACGCTTCCCGGCGTACTGCCGCTCTTCATCGCGGATGATACGGCCGACGTTGTCCTTCTCACTGCCCCACAGCGGCCGTGCGTCACGGAACTTTACGTCATTGGGTGAAATCGCAAGATACGTTGGCTTGTCCGCTTTGTTGACGATGACAATCGCGTCAAATCCGGATGAGAACATCGACAACGCCAAGCGACCGCCGGCATACGTTTCGCCCAGTTCCCCGGTCAGTGGTGAGATGAACATTGCGACAGCTTTTGTGATGACCGGATATATCGTCGATAACGCGCCGATCGCGAATACAATCGGCTGCGCGGGATCAAGCGGGGACAATTCGGGGCGCATGGTTTCCTCTAAAAGTTTGGATGCGACGCCGACACCGCCCATGTATTGCTTTAAATCCTCACGCTCAACAATCAGCACCTGTTGTTCTTTCATGTCCACGTATAATACGCGTATAGTCTTTTCGTAAATCATCACACATCCTCCAACGAAAGGCAGTCATGCGGGCAGTAACGCGCGCACACACCGCAGTGATGGCATATAATCGGCAGTTTTAAATCCTCGTCAAAATCCACCGCGCTGACAATGCAAGCCGACACACAGCGGCGGCAGCCGATGCATTTGTTTGCATCCACCAGCACGCCGCCGCCTTTTCTCAATAGCAACGCGTTTGCCGGACATGCTTCGGCGCAAGCCGGGTCGTGACACGCGTGACAGACTGTTTCGACAAATTTGCCGGCAATCCCGCCATACGTCCGGATTTTTATACAGCTTTTCTGAAGCGAATGGCTTTTCTTGTTCACCGCCGCGCAGATAAGCACGCAGGAGAAACAGCCGATGCACTTTGCCATATCGCCTGTTTTTAGGACTTTAGCCATATTGAACACCTCCGATTTTGTTTTGTTTGTATGTAGGGGCGGATGGCAATCCGCCCGCAGTTTCTGTGCGACCCCGCCCGCAGTTTCCGCATAATCCTGCCCACAGTTCGGCGGGACGATTGCCATCGTCCCCTACGAGAACACACCCAGCATCGCCGCCCCGATGATTCCCGCGTTGTTGCCCAACGCAGCGATGGCAATCTTTGTTTTCAACACGCCGCCATAGATTTCAGCGGCTGCCATTTCAGTGATTGGTGCCAAGATTTTATCCCCTTGGGCGCAAACGCCGCCGCCGATGACAATCGTTTCCGGCTGCAGCATGTTGGCGATATTTGTCAAACCGCACGCGACATAGCCGAGGTAGTGATGGATGACCATTCGGGCGGCTTCGTCTCCCCAATCTGCCGCGTCGAACACAGATTCGGCGGTGATATGGTTGAAGTTTTCAGCCAGGCGGGATTGCGGCATGATAATCGCCGCTGTTTTGGCCTGGCGAACCAGTGCCGTGGCAGAGGCGTAAACTTCCCAGCAGCCTTTGCGGCCGCATGAGCAGGGTTCGCCATCGAAGCAAATCACGGTATGACCGAATTCCCCGCCGCCATGATATGCGCCGCTGACAATTTTGCTGCCGATAATGATCCCGCTACCGACGCCTGTGCCTAACGTGACAGTCACGGAAAAATCGCTGTCTTTTGCCGCCCCGGCGATATGCTCTCCCAAAGCGGCGCAGTCTGCGTCATTGGCCAGATACACGGGCAGATCGAACGTTTTTTGCAACGCTGTCCTAATATTGGCATCTCTGAATTGCAGATTGCTGGAGTATATAATAATCCCGTTTTCGCTGTCGCACAGTCCGGTGCTGCCGACGCCGATGGACGCAATTGATGCGGGATCAACCCCGCTGTCGGCGACAACTTTTTCACACAATGCGGTGATATCGTCGGCGATGTGTTGGAATCCTCTGTCATTCAACGTCGGTACATTGGATTTATATATCAACGCTCCGTCTGCTGTGGCAATGCCGGCGGCAATATTGGTGCCGCCAAGATCAACGCCTAAATAGTGCTTCATATCTCCACCTCACTTAGACAAATTCAAACATCAGAAGACGAGGTATTATTCTATTTGTTTTTGACCATTATAACAAACAAACATATAAAAGCGCAACAGGCAGAAAACCTTGTGGCGGGCAATGCCTATTCTTGAAGCAAACGTTGTATGTTTAACGCTTTTATGATATTGTTTAACAGAAAACAGATCAGATAGATTCATCGGAGGTGGGATGATGAGAACCAGAAAGACATTGCTGCTATATTCAGCGGTTGTCTTGTTGCTGTTGCCAGTGATCCTGTCGGTATCCTGCCGCTTGATCACGCGAAACACAGATTCCGACAAAGAAACCGCCCCCATGTTCAGGCGGGCGGAGTATTTTGTCACCAATGAATTTGGTGAGATGCATCATATTCTTGTGAATGATGGGCCGCTGGGCGTGTATGTCCGCTACCCGCAATGGGGCGGCAGTACCGATGTGTATATTGAGCGGTGGGCATATGACACGTTTGAAGCGGCCGTCGCGGATTTTGAGGACGCGTTGGCCGAAGACCCGGACGCCGCAGGGACATTGAATATCCAGTTTGACTCACAGCTGGTGCGGGCGCAGTTTGCCTCAATCATCAAGCGCGGCTACTTTACGCATACGCATCTGGCACATCCCAGAACCATTGCGGAGACGTTTAACATCGACATCGCGGCGGACAGGCTGTTGGACAACGCAGATATGCTGGACTTTGGGCAACTGGATTTTATTCTGCAGCTGTTGGGTGAAAAGATTGCGGAGACGCATCCTGATGCCGAACCGTTTCTGGTTGATTTGGACGCGTCTTGGCTGTCGTATCTGTCGCTTTCACGCGATGGTTTGGTCATCCTGCTGGCGCGGGGGGCGTTTCTGCCAGATGATATGGGTTCTGTGAAAATAACGCTGCCTTATGATGCGTTGGGTTCTGCGTTCCTGTTGTGGGATGTTTCCGAGGAATTGCCGAATCCCATGGAACCGCCTGTACCGCCCACCTTGGATGGAACACCGGAATCGACGCCTGTGCAGCCGCAAGCAGTGGACACCAGCCGCCCGATGGTGGCACTGACATTCGATGACGGCCCCTCCAGATACACCGACAAGATACTGGACTTGCTGGAACAGCACGGCGGTCGGGCGACTTTTATGGTGCTGGGGAATCTGATAGACGGCCGCCGAGATGCACTCACGCGCATGGTGGAGATGGGTAGTGAGGTCATCGGACACTCATGGGATCACCGAAATCTGACAAAGCTCAGCAAAACGGAAATCCGGGCGGAAATCACCGATACCAGTGCCGCGATCTCTGCGGTGACCGGCATCACTTGGCCGATGTTCCGCCCGCCGTACGGGTCGTACAATGACGCCGTCAAAGCCGTCGCGGCGGAGCTGGGATACGCCATTATCTACTGGTCTGTAGACACGCTGGACTGGAAGCACCGCGACCCAGACTGGGTGTACAAAGCCGTGATGAACGACGTGGAAGACGGTTCAATCGTCCTGCTGCACGACATCCACGGCACCACAGCAGAAGCAATGATCCGCGTGATCCCCCGCCTGATTGAGGAGGGATATCAACTGGTCACAGTGTCGGAGCTGCTGTACCACAGACACGGCGGCTTGGAGCCTGGCAGGGTGTATTATAGCGGGAAGTAAATAAGCGCAAAAAAGCCTGCAGTCGGTGAAACTACAGGCTTTTTAAGGCGATTAACTTAGATGTTAAATTTGATTAACACGATACCTTGGCGTTTTGGATTGCCTCAATCCATTCTGCGAGGGGTTTGGGATCAAGCTTGATACCTTCGCCATCGTTCATGTGGATGACAAGGGCTTTGGAGAAGACAAATTTCCCAATTTCGATGGAGTCTATGTTGTCCAACGGCAGAGAGAAGCTGTTGTCGCGAATCAAGTTGACTGTTAGTTTATCGACCAGCGAACCTAATGCATGACCAATGAGACCATATTCTTCTGCCAGCTCATATGTGATAGAATCATCATCTTTGATGGTATCAAACCAAAGCAGGCGTTTATTGGTGAGGAACAGATTCCCAAGGCTCGTGGCCATGCCTTTTTTTGAGGCAGGACCGTAGCTGACGTGGATGGAACTTTTAATAAGTTTTTCGTTTGGCTCGGCAAGGTTGGTGGCGCATAGGGGACAGGATTCGGGGTTAGTGATAGGGTTTTCGCAGATATGGCAATTTGGCATGGTATAGCTCTCCCAATATAAATTTGATCGCCCATGTTGGTGGTGTAAACGCTCCTACAAAAAAGAAATCTACCCCAGCCGTTTAGCATAGACGCGCGCTGCACTCAAACATCAATTCAACCACACCGCCGCGTACCAGTTTTCCTGTTCTCCCCCATCCTTCAACGGATACAACGGAAGCCCCAGATTTTTCACTGTGCTGAATACGTCAATCCCTGCGCTGTGGAAGGCCGGGCGGGCGTGTTTTGTGTCGCGGCATGGCTCGCCATCTTTGCCTGCGCATTGGGCGCAGATGGCGCAATCTGACATCGAGAATGCCAGCGCATCGCCGTCCAGATAGGCTTCACGCTCAACGGCATAGGCGGCCTTTTGCGCGATTTTTTTGTCGGGCGAATGTATAATCAGCACCGTTTTGTATCGGCGCAGCAGCGGCTCGAACTCCCAGGGTTTTAGGAAACCTTCTTTTGACGGGCATGTACAGCCGCGCCCCCAATCGGCACAGCCGAACATGCATTTCAGAAGCGTCCGGCCGTCGAACACGATATCATCCGGCGTCACGGCAACCGTGTGCTGTGCACCCAGTGACAGTGCGATGTCTATGTATTTATCCATAAATTATAAACCTCCGTTAATATAAGAAGCTGGGGAATGTTAAGAATCTTAATGTAAATTATACCACAACGGCGGGGCAAAATCTACAATGCTTCGCAACGCCGCAACAAGCAAAGGAGCAGCTGCTCAGCTGCTCCTTGTTTGTATTCTACAATGGTGTGTTATCTTCTGGAAACGCGC
>WQVW01000074.1 GCA_009785655.1 Oscillospiraceae bacterium
AAAAACGGTGCGCCGGGATGGCGGATTTTTTGAAAACACACTATTGTAATTTCATTCAATTTAGTATATAATCTCTGAAATTTCTATTATTTTGATGAGGAGTGTAGTGAAAAATGCCGTATACCACCGAGAATATCCGCAATATTGCTATTCTTGGCCATGGAAGCAACGGAAAAACAAGCCTTGCCGAGAGTATGCTTTTCCTGACAGGAGGTACAGACAGGCTCGGGAAAATAGCCGACGGGAACACTGTTGGCGATTCTGATTCAGAGGAAATAAAGCGCCAGATATCGATATATCTGTCCACCATGTTTGTAGAGCATGGCGGGTGCAAAATCAACATCCTCGATACGCCGGGGTATTTTGACTTCGCCGGAGAAACGGCAGAGGCACTGAGGGTTGCCGACGGCGGCATTATCGTATGCAGTGCGAAAGATGGGATCAGCGTTGGTTTTGAAAAATCGTGGAGTCAGCTTGAGCGGAACAAACTCCCACGGGCTGTATACGTCTCGAAAGTTGACGAAGAGAACGGGGACTTTGAAGCTGTTTTTTCTGCACTGCGTGAGAAATACGGTACGTCAGTGTGTCCGCTGATCGCGCCGATCAAAAGTGCCGCCGGCAAAGTGGAAGGCGTTATCGACATTGTCAGCCGCAAGGCATATACATCAAAAGACGGCAAACGGACAGAAATTCCGATCCCGGATGATATGAGTGCCGAGCTTGAGGAATTGTACACCGCCGTGAATGAAAGTGTCGCTGAAACCAGCGAAGAGTTTATGGAAAAATATTTTTCCGGTGAGGAGTTTACCAAGGAAGAGATTATTGCCGGACTTAAAACAGGTGTCAAAGACCATACGTTGTTCCCAGTATTCGCCGGGTGTGCACTGACCGGACTCGGCACAATGCCGGTGCTTGATGCGATTGTCAATTTATTCCCATCTCCGGCAGAAAACGGGGACGTTACAGCGGATGGAGACGCAATTCCGGCGGATCCGAATGCGCCTGCTTGCGCGTTTGTATATAAAACGATTTCCGATCAATACGGAAAGTTTAGCATATTCAAGGTGCTTTCCGGCAAGGTGACGGTTGATATGCAGCTGACCAATGCGCGCACAGGAGTTGCAGAGAAAATGGGTCGTATCTATAATATGCAGGGCAAAAAGAGCATAGAGGTGAAAGAACTTGTATGCGGTGACATCGGTGCGGTATCAAAACTTTCAGATGCCAGGACGAACGACACGCTGTGTGACGCGAAAAAGATCATTGCGGCGAAGGGGATCGAGTTCGCACCGCCATGTTATTCAATGGCAATCGCCCCGAAAGTGAAAGGGCAGGAAGAAAAAATATCGTCCGGATTCACACGCCTGGCTGAAGAGGATTTGACGTTCACATACGTGAATAATCCAGAGACGAAACAGCTGGTCATTTCCGGTGCCGGGGATATCCATCTCGACGTCTTATGTTCAAAGCTCGGAGTCGAAGTAGTGCTTGCCCCGGCAAGAGTCGCGTATCGTGAGAAGATCCGCAAACGCGTCGAAGTGCGCGGACGGCATAAGAAGCAGTCCGGCGGTGCAGGGCAGTTCGGTGATGTGGTGATGATATTTGAATCCGGTGATACCGAAGATTTGACTTTTGAAGAAAAAGTTGTCGGCGGCAGCGTACCGAAAAACTTCTTCCCGGCTGTTGAAAAAGGATTGCGCGACAGCATCGGCCGTGGGGTGCTGGCAGGATATCCGATGGTATTCTTAAAAGCCACACTCGTTGACGGATCATACCATGCGGTTGACTCATCAGAGATGGCGTTTAAACTGGCGGCACAGGTTGCGTATAAAGAAGGCATTCCGCAAGGCAACCCGGTGATTTTGGAGCCGATTGGATACCTAACGGTGACGATACCCGACACGAATACCGGGGACATCATGGGTGACTTGTCCAAACGCCGCGGCACCCCGATGGGAATGAACCTGAACTCCGAGGGGATGCAGGTGATAGAAGCCGAAGTCCCGATGGGTGAGATGTCGAGCTATACGATCGACTTGCGCTCGATGACCCAAGGCAGAGGCGCGTTTACGCTGCGGTTTGAGCGTTATGAAGAAGCCCCCGCGCCGGTACAGCAAAAAGTCATTGAAGAAGCAAAGGTACTAGCTGCTGCTGAGTAGGGGAGGCCTGCGGCCGTCCGCGAACAAACCACAACTTCGTTCGTAAGCAAACCAGCGCTGGATATTTAAATGATTAAAGCGGGCATGGGGGTTGTTTCCGTGCCCGCTTTGTCGTAAGGAGAGCTATGAAATACGAGAAACTTGTCCGCGACAATATTCCGGATATTATAAAGAAGCAGGGGAAAACACCGATTATTAAAGTGCTTTCAGAGGATGAATACAGAGCCGCTTTGAATAAGAAGCTGCTTGAGGAAGTAAACGAATATCTTGAAAACAGTTGCGTTGAAGAGTTTTGCGATATTCTGGAGATTTTGGATGCGATTAAAAAGTCTATGAATTTTTCTGATACTAATATTGATACGTTCAAATCAGCCAAGGCGATGCAGAATGGCAAATTTGATAAGCAGCTGTTTTTGGAAGAAGTGGTTGAATAGGAGAAAAATTATGAACTATAAGAAAGCCAGGATTATATCCTTATTTTTGGCACTGATAGCTATGGGATGCATATGGTTTTTGACCGTGCCGGAAGACCCTAATATTTTGTTGATAGTTGTTACGATTGCATTGTTCATCAGTGCGCTGGCGGTGCACTTAATATTCTACAAATGTCCGCACTGCCGCAAAAGACTGCCCAGTAGAGGCTATCCGGGAGAGACTTGCCGGAAATGCGGTAAAAAGCTTGATTCATAGTTTTACAATACATAATCAACATGGAAAGGGGAGTGACTCGGTATGGAATGGCTGCGGGATTTAACAGGGCAGCTGGCAAATATAGATGGCTATATTTTATCGTACGCAATGTTGGTGATCAGATTCTTTTTGCCCTTTTTGGCAATCGTTATTGTTGTGCGTTCTGTCAGGTCGCTTCTGAGGGAAAAGAGTGAGGCCGAAACATGGGGATACTTATCCCTGCCCAACGGTATGCGAATTGATCTGAACCATTGGGAAAACGTAATCGGCCGTGCCAAGTCGTCGGATGTGTATATGGAGTATCCCACGCTCTCCCGCGCCCATGCGGCTGTGATACGTGACGATAAGGGAGCTTGGCGAGTCTATGACATCAGCTCCAAATCAGGGGCAATGGTGAACGGTAAAGAAGTTGCCGGGAAAGACGGACTCCCGATAAAAGCCGGGGACATGCTGAGCCTCGGCGGCGTGGATCTTGTATTTGTCTCAATAGACGAGCACAGCGAGTATGAGCAGGCGGCCGCCAGAACCCGTCCTGGTGTGCAGTATAAACAGCGAACGACATTGGCGTTTTTGACGCAATTTCAAGTACTGCTTGGCATTCATCTCACGGTGGCGTTGGGGGAGCGTGCCTCTTTTGCCGTGCCGCTGAGTTTTCTTGGATTGATTGTGCTGACGTGGGCTTGCTATATTTTTACGAGATCATTAAAACGCGTGGCGTTTGAGGTGGAGACGTTGGCGTTTTTTCTCAGTACGATCGGGTTGGCTGTCACCGCGTCCAGCGTGCCGGCTGACATAGTTCGGCAACTTGTACTGCTGATCGTTAGCGTGTTGGGATTTTTCGTTGTGGGCTGGTTTTTACGAGACTTGAACAGGGCAAAGAAAATCCGCTGGCCTGCGGCTGGGGTGGGATTCTTGCTGTTGTGCGCGAACATTTTATTCAGCGAGACCCGTTTCGGTGCGAGGAGATGGCTGGAAATCGGCGGGGTTTCGTTCCAGCCGTCTGAATTTGTCAAGATCGCGCTGGTTTTCGCAGGAGCTGCGACGTTGGATAGGTTATTTGCCCGGCGGAACCTTGTCTCATTTATCGGATTTGCCGGTGCGTGTGTGCTGGCACTTGCGGTGATCAACGATTTTGGCTCGGCACTGATTTTCTTTGTCACATATCTCGTCATTGCGTTTATGAGATCCGGTGATATTGCGACGATATTTTTGAGCGTTGGTGGGGCAGGCTTCGCGGGATTGCTGGCGATTCGGTTTAGGTCGCATATCGCTTTGAGATTTGCCACGTGGGGCAGCGCATGGGAATACGCCCACGCCGGAGGATATCAACAGACCCGCGCAATGGCGGCGTCCGCCAGCGGCGGACTCTTTGGTGTCGGGGCTGGGAACGGATGGTTTCAGCGCGTGATTGCGGCGGATACGGATCTTGTATTCAGCATGGTGACTGAAGAATTGGGGCTTATCATCGCGGTGATCGCGGTGCTGGCGATACTGTCGTTTGCGGTATATTCCGTATACTCGGCAGGGGAGTCTCGCAGTTCATTTTTCGTCATCGGGGCGGTTGCCGCTTCGTCGATACTGGCGTTCCAGATGCTGCTGAATGTATTGGGATCTGTGGATATACTGCCGTTTACCGGCGTGACATTCCCGTTCGTATCCCGCGGAGGATCGAGCTTGATTGCCTGTTGGGGACTGCTTGCGTTTATCAAGGCCGCCGATACCAGGCAGAACGCGAGTTTCATTGTCAAAACACCCAAGCCTCCGCCAAGCAGTGACATTATCACGCGGGAGATTATAGAGCCGGAGATTATCGTGCCGGAGGGTGAAGTATGAAAAAAGTAAAGAACAGAGCCCTTTGCGCGTTGTTGATTGTCGGTGCGATGGTTTTAGGGCTTGGGGTGTATATCATCAGATTCACGATAAACGGCAGAGATTGGGTTTCTGCCGCATTTAATGCGACGGTGTATAACGGTGGCGTACTATCTGTCGGGACGCTGACTGACCGACATGGGATCGCGCTCGCAAGAATCACTGACGGCAGACGCACTTTTGCTGAAAACGCGGATGTGCGATGTGCGACACTGCATGCAGTGGGTGATCTGCGCGGGAATATCGGTATCGGAGCCTTGACAGTATTTGCGCCCCAGCTTATCGGATATAACATTGTGACCGGTGCAAACTCGCTGACAGGGCGGGGGAGGACTGTTGCGCTGTCGATTGACTCACAGCTGAATGTTGAGGCATACAGGGCATTGGATGGACGGCGTGGCGCGGTCATGGTGATGAATTATCAGACAGGAGAGGTGCTGGCAATGGTGTCAAGTCCGACGTTTGACCCGGCGAATCAGCCTGTCATCAGCGATGATGACCCCGCGTTCGAGGGGGTGTTTATCAATCGCACGATTCAGGCGGCATATACGCCGGGTTCAGTATTTAAGCTTTTAACAGCGGCTGCCGCGATTGAAAATGTACCGGACATTGAGATGCGTGTTTTTGAGTGCAGCGGCAGACATGAGGTGCGGGGCGGCGTAATCACCTGTCCCAGGGCACATGGCAATGTGACGTTTGACCAAGCCATGGCTGTATCGTGCAACATCGCGTTCGGCGAACTCGCGATTGAACTTGGCGGCGAAATACTGGCGACGTATACGGAACGATATGGATTATCCGGCAGGGTAACGGTTGGCGGCATGACAACGGCGCAGGGCAATTTCAACGCCGCCGCGCCTGGTACGGCAGACTTGGCGTGGTCAGGTATCGGACAGTATACAAACACCGTTTGTCCGGCGGCAATGCTGCGTTATGTGGCCGCCGTCGCAAACGATGGCGTTGCCGTTGAAATGAGTTTATTGAGAAGATCATCGCCCGGAAGGTCAACGCGGATCATGTCTGCCGCCACAGCGGAGAGATTAGGAGAGACGATGAATCACCATACCGAGGCGAACTTCCCCGGCCTGCGAATGCACGCAAAATCCGGCACGGCGGAGGTTGGCGGGGATCAGCGACCCCACGCGTGGTTCACGGGATATATCGCGAACGAAGGATTCCCGCTGGCATTCGTTGTGGTTATCGAAAACGGCGGCGGCGGATTGGCACAGGCGGGGCCGGTCGCGAACAGAGTGCTGCAGGCAGCAGTTCAAGGACATTAGACTTTGACAAGCATTATACGCTGTGTTAAACTGTGGTATCAAAATTACGGGAAGAGAGTGAGAACATGAGCTTAGATGAATTGAGAGGGAAAATCGACCAAATAGACGCAGAACTGTTTCACCTTTTTGAAGCGCGGATGGATGTTGTCTCTGAAATCGCGGAGTTTAAGCAAGCGCATAACCTGCTTACGTTGGACTATGCACGTGAAGACGCGAAGACCCAAGCACTTTCAGGAAAAGTGCGCCCGGATATAGCGCCTTATGCCTATACACTGTATGATACGTTATTTGAGTTAAGCCGCAGTCATCAGCATTCCGTGCGGATGCAGGTGTCCGATCTGTCATGTGAGATCCAGGATGCGATTTCAGGCACTGATAAGCTTTTCCCACAACGTGCGACAGTGGCCTGTCAAGGGGTTGAGGGGGCGTATTCTCAATTGGCCTGTTCGCGGCTTTTTAAGCAGCCGGGTATGATGTATTTTAAGACGTTTGAAAATGTGTTCTCCGCCATTGAAAACGGACTTTGCGAATATGGCGTCCTGCCGTTGGAAAACAGCACGGCGGGGTCTGTGACAAAAATCTATGACCTGATGCAAAGCCATGACTTTAAAATTGTCAGAAGCGTCCGGTTGAAAATCGACCATAATCTGATCGCGCCGAAAGGTGTGAAGATGGAGGATGTCCGGGAGATATTCTCGCATGAGCAGGCGATTAGCCAATGCACAACGTTTTTAGAGCGGTTTCCTAACGTGAAAATCACGCCGTGCGAAAATACTGCCGCCGCCGCCGAAGCCGTGGCAAAGTCCGACAGGCGCGACGCGGCCGCGATTTCGTCACACAGCTGCATTAAGCTGTACGATTTGAACTGCCTGGCCAAAGATATACAAGATCGCAACAACAACTATACAAGATTCATCTGCATTTCTAAAAATCTAGAAATCTATCCGGGGGCAGACAGGACGAGCATCATGATCGTACTGCCGCACCGCCCGGGTTCATTGTATAAAGCGTTGGCGCGGTTTTACGCGCTGGGGGTCAACCTGATCAAACTCGAAAGCCGCCCAATTGCCGAGCGTGACTTTGAATTCATGTTTTACTTCGATCTTGAAACGTCGGTATACTCCGACGAGTTCATAAAACTCATCGACGACATGCAGGAGTTTTGTGAGGAGTTCAAGTATCTGGGGAGTTATAGTGAGGTAATCTAATGCACCTCTAATTAACACAGAAAATTTATATTATCGGAGGTTAATATGTCAGAGTATCGGACACAAAAAGAACTCAAACCCACAGTGGATGACATGGCCAGAGAGCTTTTTGATGAAGATAAATTGGCGAATGTACTGGATTTTCTTGAATTTCTAAAAAACAACCAGTTGACACCACGGTGGTATACGACCAATTCATGGTCGGTTAAATACAAAAATAAAACGGTTTGCACG
>WQVW01000075.1 GCA_009785655.1 Oscillospiraceae bacterium
AAACTCCTCTGTGGGCCAGACGCTTCCGGCAGCTTTCAGGTCACGTATCCTCGCCTCCCACTCCTCGCTTGGATTCACGCGGGATTCCAGTATCAGCCTCGGCAGAATCACTTTCAGACTGCCGCACAGGCTGATATCCGGGCCGATATTTTTGCCGAGTTCAGCCGGGTCAATATCCACATGCAAAACTTGACAATGCTTCGAGTACTCTTTCGTGCTGCCCGTCGCCCGGTCGGAAAAACGCACGCCAAGGGCGATAATCAAATCCGCCTCTGACTGAGCGATGTTCGCGGCGTATCTGCCATGCATTCCTGACATACCGAGATATCGCTCATACGAATACGGAACGGAACCGATTCCCATGATACTCGCCCCCACAGGCGCGCGTAGCTTTTGGGAGAGCTGCATAATATACTCTCCGCAGTCCGACGCTGTCACGCCGCCGCCGCAATAGATATACGGACGCTTGCTTTTTTCGATGGCGGCAATCGCCTCATCAAACCGGCTTAAATCAGATGGCAGACTCTCGCCGCTTTTCAGCGTTATTTTTAATCCTGGATCGTACTCACATGTGTCTGTTTGAATGTTTTTCGGAATATCAACAAGCACTGGCCCTTTCCTATCTGACATGGCGATAAGAAATGCCTCGCTCAATGCTTTTTGAAGGTCTTTGATGTCCCTGACAACATAGCTATGCTTTACAATCGGCAGCGTCACGCCGATAATGTCAATTTCCTGAAACGAATCCCGCCCAAGCATTGGCACAGCGACATTGCCGGTGATAAACACAACCGGAACAGAGTCAAGATACGCGTTGGCGATACCTGTGACAAGATTGGTCGCCCCCGGTCCGCTTGTGGCAACAACAACGCCGGGTTTGCCAGAAACCCTGGCATACGCATCCGCCGCATGCGCGGCACCTTGTTCATGGGCTGACAGAATGTGCGACACCCTGTGCGCGTTCTTATATAACTCATCATAAATATTCAGCACTGACCCGCCAGGATACCCAAAAACTGTGTCCACCCCGTGCTTTACAAGCTCTTCAATCAGAATTTCAGCACCACTAAGCACCATACCATAATCCTCCTTCTGGTGACAAAAGTAACAAAAAACCTTGCAGCGTTTGCTGCAAGGTTTAAAAGTACCCGTCTATACTTTTATCTCCTATTCAACAGCACAACGCGAATCAGCATCATTGAGTACAAGAATACTAATGACGCTAAGGACGACACTAATTATGCTGATATTGGGAGAAAAGCGCATTAAAGTCTCCTCCAACAAATGATTTAATACTTTAATGTAGGATAGCATAACATACCCACACACGCGTGTCAACCGTTTTTTGCAATTTGGCACCGCATCTCTTTCACTCAAACAAAGTTTCGGCGATTGTGAACAATTCCCGCGAATCCCAGTCCACGTCGTTGGGTAAAACAACGACATAATCGTCCAGCTTTATCACGCGGTATGGGAAAATACGCTCTATTGCTGACTGGCTGATGAACGGAATCGTACGATGTATCAGCGGGCCATCTGTGTCGTTTGTCTCCATATGATACACCACGCCGGCAAATGTAGTGATCGTCAGATACAACGCCGTGGAATCATGCTCCCAGCGACTCCACTCATAGCCCTGCATGGACTCGGCAAAGTGCCGCACAGGCAGATACAATTCCCCCGTTCCGTGCCGTGTAAAGATATTTGTATGTCGCGCCTCATTTATCGACATGGGCTGTCCGTGCGCCAGATAAATCGGGGAACCAAATCTATAAATTTGCGGGATGCTTGATATAACCTCTATATCTTCCATTGAATCAAGCCGCACATGCATTTGATGGATCAGCGCATCAATCTGCGGTCCCAGCACCGGTGTCAAACTGCCTTGGTCATCATAGAGCAGATATCCGGTATAAATGCCGTAAAATCCGAGAGATTGCAATTCAACTGCCCGATTTGCGCAGTTCACTGTGTGGGCAAAAAATCTTGTCGCTGATAAGTCAAGATACGCCGCGTACTGCTCAGTCACCAACCCATCAAATATAGCAACGCCGAATATCTGATCCTGCCATTGATCTATCAGTGCCGCAACTTCTGCTGGTGCGGACAGTATCTCATGCGGGAGCTCATACAGCGTCACAATCACATCACCAAACCCCATGGCTTTGATATATGGCACATCCTCAAATGCATACGCCTGGACGATAAACCGGTATATATGTTCCGGAAAGCGCGTTGTGATAACGTGCAGTGCGGAATAATCACCATCTTTCGTGTCTGTAATAATGCGTATATTCCAGTGCTCTGTGAGAAAGTCGATCAACATATCTAAATCCATCGGCGTAAATCGGTTAAATATTTTGTACTGCAAAAAATCTGAATGAGACACAGGCATGTTCGGCGCGCCCGGCACACGTCCCGTCATGAAATCCCAGTCATGATTTAATACAATCTCACCATCTGCCGTTGTGATAAAATCCATCTCAATAAACAAATGCCCCACGGCCGCACTATTATATAGTGCCTCCAAGGAATTCGTGCCGCCGAATCCATCAATCGCCCCGCCGGCGTGTGCCACAAGCATCAACCTATCCGATGATTGCTGCGCCGCGGGTGGCAGCGTGAGGTCTGGTTCATTCCCCTCATAAACAGTATATTCCGTTGGCTCATCTGCTGGCAAATCATTGGAACATTGAGTGCAAGCGGCACTCAAACTAAAGCAGATAACCAATAAGCATATGATGCTGATTTTTTTTGTCATGCAAGCCACTCCTATGCGTGAAACAATTCGAGGTCATTGTACCATATTCTGACCGCCAGTACAACCCAACAAAGGATTGACAACCATATGAACATGCCATATAATTGACAAATCAAAGGGGAGTAGTTGTTGGACTGTCTCGGCATGTCCAAAATAAAGTCGTCATCTCGTGAGACGATGCGTCTCACCGGCTTTATTGACACCATTGCTCATGGGTGTTTAGCAAGACCTTTGCCAATACTATTGGCAAAGGTCTTTTTCTTTGCCGTACAAAGGAGAAATAAACATTGGAAAACTATCAAAAATCAAAAGAAGCGTTGTGGAAAGAACTCAATACATCCGAACACGGGCTGTCGGTTGAAGACGCTGAAAAACGCCTGATTACCGGGGGATACAACGAACTCCAGCAGCGCAAGCGAACGCCGTTATGGAAACTGTTCGCCGATGCCTGGAAAGACCCGATGATGATTATTTTGTCTATTGTGGTGATCATCCAACTGGTGCTGGGTGAAATTGTCGAATCGATAGTCATCCTCGCTGTGCTGATTGTAAACTCGATAATCTCGGTTATCCAGACGCGAAAAGCGGAAAGTTCGTTAGACGCGCTGCGGGATATCAGCGCACCGATAGCAAAAGTCCGGCGCGGCGGCAAAATGCTGACAGTGCCGGCAAAAGAATTGACTCCCGGAGACATCGTCTTGTTGGAGGCCGGCGACTTTGTACCGGCGGACGGCAGAATCATCACATGCAGCTCCCTGAAAGTGGACGAGGGCATCCTTACCGGGGAATCGGAACCTGTGTTGAAGCTGGATGAAGTGCTGTCTGGCGACCTCTCTCTCGGCGACAGGAAGAATATGGTCTACAGCGGAACCATCGCCGTTTACGGGCGGGCAGAATTTTTGGTCACCGCCACAGGCAAAAATGCAGAAATCGGCAAAATCGCCGAATTGATCGAAACAGCGCAGGACAGACAGACTCCGCTGCAAAGAAGGCTGGAAAAGTTCAGCAAAAAGCTCGGCATCATAATTTTAGTGCTGTGCGCATTGATCTTTGCCATCCAGACCGCGCGAGTGCTGACGACCGGAGAGGATACGCGCAACGGAATATTAAACGCGTTTCTGTTCGCCATCGCAGTGGCCGTTGCCGCAATACCGGAGGCATTGAGTTCTATTGTGACAATAGTCCTGGCCGTGGGTACGAAGAAAATGGCCAGCCGGAATGCCATCGTCCGAAAACTCCCGGCTGTGGAGGCATTGGGCAGTGCGGGCGTGATCTGCACCGACAAGACCGGAACGTTGACGCAAAACAAAATGACGGTGGCGGATTACTTTCTGCCGGAAAGCATCGATATCCGTGACTCACTTTTAATGCAAGCAATGGTACTCTGCAACACAGCGACGATCAAATCCGACGGTACTGCAATTGGCGACCCGACCGAGACGGCGTTATTGAACTTTTGCGAAAATTCCGGAGATTCCGTTGAAGCAATCCGATCCCATTGCAGATTGTTGGCTGATCTGCCGTTCGATTCTGACAGGAAGCTGATGAGTACGATGCACGACATGGATGTCAGGCGGATCATCACCAAAGGCGCACCGGATGTGTTGTTTTCCCGCTGCACAAACGTGCTTATAGACGGCGAAATCCGTCCGTTTACCGACGATGTGAAATCCCAGTTTGAGCAGGCCAACGAGAACTTCAGCCACAGGGCACTGCGCGTGTTGGCCTATGCCGCCAAACCAGTTGATTCTGGTAAATCAGCACTGGAGTTTGGGGACGAGCAGCAGCTTATACTCATCGGCCTGACGGCGATGATCGACCCGCCGCGTACGGAAGTACCCGATTCTATCGCCCAGGCGAAAAACGCGCATATCAAAACAGTCATGATCACCGGCGACCACAAAACAACCGCTTTTGCCATCGCCCAAGAGATTGGCATCGCGCAAGCGGGCGATATCGCCCTCACCGGCGCGGAGCTGGACGCTATGTCAGACAATGATTTGGACGCGCAATTGGAATCCATTTCCGTCTATGCCCGGGTTTCGCCGGAGAATAAAATACGCATAGTTAGGGCTTGGCAGAAAAAAGGCCGGATCACCGCGATGACGGGTGACGGCGTCAATGACGCGCCGTCACTGAAACAAGCAGACATCGGCATTGCCATGGGCAGCGGAACCGAGGTGGCAAAAAATGCCGCCGCAATGATTTTGACCGATGACAACTTTGTATCCATCATCGGTGCGATTGCGATCGGCAGGACTATTTTCGACAACATCAAAAAGGCCGTTGGATATCTGTTCTCAGGGAATCTTGGCGGCATTATCGTGATCTTATTTGCCATGCTGGCGGGATGGGACATGCCGCTGACGGCACTGCAGATACTTTTTATCAACCTGGTTAACGATGCACTGCCTGCCATCGCCCTGGGGTTGGAAAAAGGTGAACCCAACATCATGTCCCGCCCGCCAAGGGATATGAACGAGGGCATTTTTGGCGGCGGACTTTTCTTCAGCGTGATAGTTCGCGGAGTAATCATCGGCATCGCGGCAATCCTGGCTCAATATATTGGCATGATCGCGTTTAGTCCGGAAATCGCCAGCGCGATGGTGTTTACAACACTGATTTTCGCCAGAACTCTGCAGACATTCTCCTCAAGATCAAACAGTCAAACCGTGCCGCAGATTGGATTTTTCAGCAATATGTATGTCGTTACCGCCGTGGTGATATGCTTTTGTCTATACGGATTAACCATACTGCCGGGTATCCGGGAGATATTCTATATTCCAAGCACGTTCGGACTATCCGGCTGGAGTATCGCCGCTGGGTTGGGCTTGGGGGCAGTGGTGGTTATAGAGCTGGTGAAGCTGATTCGGAAGTTGGTTTGACATTGCGGCGCAAAACACCCACCGACTGCGGTCGGCACCCTCTTTTACTAAAGATGGCTGGAACGGGAGATGGGGATGCCAAAAATAAAGCCCTCGTCTTTGCCCTCTTTAGTTAAAGAGGGTGGCTCCACAGAGCCGGGTGTTTTGTTCCACGTTTTTTATTATTGCGATAACATCCACATGTGTGTTATACTTTGGAGAAGTTCAAAAACAGAGAATTTTAGGAGGATTTTGCATATGGGTGGACAATTACAAGGTAAAGTCGCGTTAATCACTGGCGGCGGCAGCGGCATCGGTGCCGCGATCGCTATACGTTTCGTCAATGAGGGCGCGAAAATCGTTATCACCGGCCGCCGGAAAGAGGCACTGGCCGACACCGTCGCAGCATGTCCGGAAGGCACTGTGCTGCCATTCGCCGGGGATGTGCAAAAACCAGAAGACTGCAAAGCCATGGTTGAAGCAACCGTCAAATTCGGCGGAAAAATCGACATTTTGGTCAACAACGCCGCCATCGACACACCGGCAACAATCACAGATATGCCGCTGGAGCAATGGGACAGCATTATAAAAACAAATCTATATGGCCCATTCTATCTGATGCAAGCGGCACTTCCGCACATGATGGAAGCGAAAAGCGGCTCCATCGTCAGTGTTGCCTCCCTTGCGGGATTGCGCCGTATCCCAGCCATGGCAGCTTACTGCTCATCAAAATCCGGCTTGATCGGTCTCACACAGCAAGCCGCGCTGGATTACGGCAAGTACAACATCCGTGCCAACGTGGTCGCCCCCGGTGCAACACGCACAGCGATGCTTGAAAAAGCAATGGAACCACTGGCCGCATCGCTGAACACCGATATTGACGGCGCGTTCGGCTTCTTCACACGCTTTAATCCACTGCCCCGCCCGGCCACATCGGAAGAAATCACCGGTGCTGTGGTGTTCTTTGCCAGCGACGATTCCGCTGTCATCACCGGCACGGTACTGCCTGTCGATTCAGGTGCCTGCCTGGTTGACCCGAACGCCTCCGCCATGGCCAGCGGCGGCATGACCGAGTGGAACGGCTAAGTAAACTGCATAGATTGATTCCCCGGTAATCTCTTCTGTCATTGACAAATCCGTCAATACGTGCTATACTGTAGACATAAAAAGGAACTGCCGCTTTTCGTAGGGCGGCTCAGTCCTAAAACACTAGGTTTTGAGACGCCTTAGAAGCTAAGGCGTCTCTTGTCATTCATCTTCGTTAAACAATTTGTAACAAAGAGCAAAGGACTTTATGATGAAATATCATAAAGTCCTTTTTATCATTTTCGTATAAACTATTTGAAGAAAAAGCTCAACCCGGAGAACAACGCTGCCGTTCCTGCACTGCTTGCCGCTCTTCCTGCCAGCGCGGCAGTTTGTGCCTGTAAAAGCAACGCTTCTTCGCTGTTTTCTTCCAGTTTCCATCTATGTAGTTGTTCCTCATAGAGGTTTACAGCTTCTTTCCATGATTCGGCTCTGTGGTCAGCGACAGGTAACGCCGCTTTGTATTGTGTTAATTTCAACCTCACAATGAAAAATACGCTTCCCGTATATCCCCTGAAAAATATAGCGAACCTATCGCACATACTACACCGTCTTTGCCTGCTTGGCAGATACCTTCCGCGACGCCTGCTTTCACCGTGTCAAACGCGGTAACTGGCACGCCGAAAACTTTCAGTTTCTCTGCCAGTGTTTTCACGTCCATCGCACGCGGATAGTTCGGGCG
>WQVW01000076.1 GCA_009785655.1 Oscillospiraceae bacterium
GCCCCACTCGCAGGTGCGATCTTGGCAGCCATTGTTTACAAGTTAGTCATTCACACGAAAGTGGCTAAAGCGAAGAAATAAGATACATTGAACAAAACCGCCTGTCAGGATTTCAATCCACGGGCGGTTTTTATTTGGCTGTGCGCATTATTGCAAAGCTTTCAGCATCCGCAAAAGCTTGATCTTCTCGTTTTCCTGCGGGCAATCTATCACATGGTTCAGCAACTTCTGCAGAATGGCTCCGACAGCGGGGCCTTCGGGGATTCCTGCCGCAATCAAATCCTGGCCGGAAATTGCCAGGGTTTTTATCGTGCAGCATTCCCCGCTCTGCAGAATCTCGTCCACAGATTGCAGTGTGCCGACCACGGCGGCGGCGGATTTTACCGCATCCGGCGGGTGTTTTGATAGCAGGTGCTTTATCCCGGCTCGCGTCTGTGGGAATCCGGCTTGTGCGACGTACACCCCGGCCTCGCAGATTCTTTGCGTCTTTGCTGGTAATCGCAGTTTGTGCGCCATTGTACCATCACCGACCAGGACGCAGAAGACGCCCCAACGCAGGTCGTGCTCTTTTGGGAGCGTGGATAGAACACCCGTAGGGGCGGCCTGCGGCCGTCCGTCATCAACGCCGAATTTACTGTCCATAGACACCCCCGTATTAGCGGACGGCCGCAGGCCGCCCCTACAGGGTATGTGCGCCGCTAATAATCCGGATTCCGTAATCTCCCACACTGTGTCAGGGTTGTCTGACATCAGCGTTTTCGTGAGTTCTGCCGCAATCCGCTCCGGACTGATTGCCCCGGCCGTGTGCGCGTGTTTCAGGATCGCTTGCAATGTTTCCGGCGCGATCGTGAATCCCAGTTGGGCTTTAAATCTGAACGCGCGGAACATCCGCAGCGCATCTTCGGTGAATCGCTGCGCCGGGTCACCGACTGCCCGGATTACGCCGCGCTCCAGGTCGCGCAATCCGCCGACAGGGTCGATGATTTCACCCGATTCCGTCATCGCCATTGCGTTGATTGTGAAGTCACGGCGCAACAAATCCTCGTCCAGACTTGCCCCGAACGTCACATGCGCTGGGTGGCGGTTATCGCGGTATATTCCGTCACGCCGATAGGTTGTGACCTCCATCGGCACACCGTCATGGATCACTGTGATGGTGCCGAATCGCTCACCTGTTTTGATTGTTTTGTCGAACAGCCGCTCAACTTCCGCCGGAGTCGCGGATGTCGCAATATCCCAGTCGGTCACCGGGCGTTTTAGCAGCGTGTCCCGCACGCAGCCGCCGACCAGATGTGCATCAAACCCGGCCGCAATCAGCCGGTGGAGAACAAAATTTATCATGACTTCACCTAAAAATCGTCGAAATGATACAATACTTGCTATTGCCAAATACTTCCGTGCGTATTATAATAGTAGACCGTACCGCGTAGGGGATGAGAGTGAACCACCCCGCCCCTGACGGGTCACCCCTCCAAGGAGGGGAATTTAGGTGCGGCGTTGACTTATTCCCGACGAAACCGTCGGCGTGGTCATGCGCACCCTGTAATACAAGAATAAGGTTGTTTTGATGGAAATTAGTCAGTATATTGAAAGCGGAAAGAAAGCGCACCTTGTCGGTATCGGCGGGGTCTCTATGTCTCCGCTTGCTGAAATTTTGCACACACGCGGTGTTTCTCTGTCCGGCTCTGACATGGCGGAGAGTGCTTCCGTCTCCCGGTTGCGGGCACTTGGAATTCCTGTCACCATCGGCCATCGCGCGGAGAATGTGGCAGGTGCCGGATTTATTATCCGCACTGCCGCCGCCAGGGAAGATAATGTAGAAATCCAAACAGCGCGAAGTCTCGGCATCCCGGTTTTTGAACGGGCCGAAGCCTGGGGATACATCATGCGCGGGTACGCCAACGCTGTCTGTGTCGCCGGCGTCCATGGGAAGACGACAACCACATCTATGCTGACGCATATCTTGCTCTCGGCCGAATGTGACCCGACTGTGATGATCGGCGGAACGTTGCCGGCCTTGGGTGGCGGATACCGTGTCGGCAATGGGGACGTTATCGTTGTGGAGTCCTGTGAGTATTATAACTCATTCCACAACTTTTTTCCAACAGTGGCTGTGATTTTAAATGTGGACGCTGACCATCTTGACTTTTTCTCCGGACTTGATGAGATGAAAGCGTCGTTCCGCACATTTGCCTCGCTTGTGCCGGATTCGGGCGTGATCGTCTGCAACGGGGATGATCCTGACGCACTGGATGCGCTGACTCCTTTGGGGCGATCGCTTTTGACGTTTGGTCTGGCTGAAAATTCACGTGTCCGCGGCGTAAATGTCTCGGCCGCCGGATTAAATCCGTCTTGCGATGTGCATCTCGATGGTGCGTTTCTTTGCAAAATATCATTGAGAGTGCCGGGGATGCACAATCTGTTGAACGCTTTAGCGGCCGCCGCTGCCGCAATTGCCGTGGGCATCCCGCCGGAAGCCATCGCGCACGGATTATCCGGCTTCACCGGCGCCGCACGGCGGTTTGAATACAAAGGCAGTTATAACGGGGCTGTGATCTATGACGATTATGCGCACCATCCGACGGAGCTTCACGCATTGTTAGACGCGGTATTGTCGTTGGAGTACAATCGCGTGATCTTGGCTTTTCAACCGCACACATATACAAGGACAAAGGCACTGTTCGACGACTTCTCAGAACAATTGCGCCGCTTAGATGCTCCGCTGATCGCCCCGATCTTCGCCGCGCGGGAGAAAAATGAGTCAGGCATATCGTCCAAAGATCTGGCTGACGCTATTCCGGGCGCACAAAGTTTCGATTCACTGGCGGAGTTAACCGCCGCCATCGCCGCCGAGGCACGGGAGGGGGACATCATTCTAACCGTCGGCGCGGGGGATATCTATAAAGTCGGCGAGGAATTGGCAGGCTCGTAGGGGGCGGATGGCAATCTGCCCGCAAACCTTGAAAACGCTGTGATTCCAGGGAAATATGCTAAATTCCACGGGCGAGCAATGTTCGCCCCTACAGACTACAATTGCAACTTTCTGAAATATTTTACGGGCGCACATGTATAGTGCGCCCGTTGTTTTTATTGCCCGTTCAGGTTTTTAGCCAATCGCCGTGAGTCCGCCATCCGGATATAGGATGTTGCCTGTCATAAAGTCAGACGCTGGGGCAGCCAAGAAAACGGCAGTGCCTACGATATCTTCCGGCATGCCCATTTTGCGCATCGGGTTGCCGTTGCCCTGCTGTACCAGATATTCTTCAACAGAAATGCCCGCATCGGCGGCGCGTTTCTCAAATATCGGCACCATCATCGGTGTGGCTGTGATGTTCGGCCCCAGTCCGTTGACTGTTACGCCGAATTGGCCGAACTCAGAAGCCAATTGCTTCGTTAGCATATCAACTGCACCCTTCGTCGCGCAGTATCCGGCGTTACCGGAACCGTAGGTAGCGATCTTGCCGCGCACGCTGGAGAGGTTGATGATCTTGCCATAACCCCTCTCTTTAAAATGCTTGCCGAACAGTTTTGCTGAGATCATGAAGCTGGTGACGTTCGCTTCCAGCATGGCTCTGAAATCGTCAATATTGAAATCCAGCGCGTCTTGCTTTTTGTTGAACCCCTGTGCGTTGACAAGAATCGTCACGCCGCCCATTTGTTTGATCGCCGCATCTAAAAGCCCCTGTACTCCGGCTTCGGAAGTCGCGTCCGCCGCGTGATACAGCACTTCGCAGCCTGCTTTACAGCAAGCCGATTCCATCTCCGCCTTGGCTTTTTTCAGCGAATCCTCTTTCCGGCTGGAGATCATGACTTTTGCCCCAGCTTCGCAGAGTCCTTGGGCAATGGCTTGACCCAATCCACCGGCACCGCCGATAATCACAGCGGTTTTGCCGGTTAAATCAAATGATATCATAAATGTTTGCTCCTTTCATATGTGTGGTTGGTGGGGACAAAACACCCGACCCTGTGGAGCCACCCTCTTTACTAAAGTGGGCAAAGACGAGAGGTCGCACCCCGACTTACTCTCAGTCCAACCCCGCCCTCTTTAGTAAAGAGGGTGCCGACCGCAGTCGGCGGGTGTTTTGTCTCAGCACAGCCCTGACTCTAAACGTCAGTCGAAATAATCACCGCTTGACCCATGCCGCCGGCAATGCACAGCGATGCCAGGCCGAGCTTGTTTCCGCGCTTTATCATCTCATGCAGCAACGTAACCATGATCCGGCAGCCGGACGAGCCGACCGGGTGACCCAGTGCAATCGCGCCGCCGTTGACGTTGACGATCTCTTCGTTCAACCCCAGCTCACGCACACAGCCTATCGACTGCGCGGCAAACGCTTCGTTGAGCTCGATCAGTTCGATATCGTTGAGTGCGAGATCCGCTCTCTTCAGCGCTTTTTTCACGGCTTCGACAGGGCCTAAGCCCATGATTTTGGGGTCAAGTCCTGTTGTGGCATGGGATACGAATTTTGCCATTGGCTTCAGTCCCAGGGCTTTTGCTTTTTCAGCCGACATAATCAACATGGCCGATGCGCCGTCATTACGACCGGATGAGCTGCCGGCTGTAACCGTTCCGTCTTTGCGGAACGCCGGTTTCAGCTTCGCTAATTTTTCAAGCGTCGTTGCACGCGGGAACTCATCGGTGTCGAAAACAACCGGGTCGCCTTTGCGTTGCGGGATGATGACCGGGACGATCTCGTCCTTGAATTTTCCTTCCGCAATCGCCGCAAGTGCGCGATTTTGACTCTGCAGTGCAAACTTATCTTGATCTTCGCGGTTGATGTTCAGTGCATCCGCCACGTTTTCAGCCGTCATGCCCATGTTGAACACACCGTAAGTCTCTTGCGGCTGGCTTTGGAACTGGCCTTCCACCAATGAGTCTAGCAGTGTTGTGTTTCCGGTTCCCAGACCGAATCTGGCACCGCGGATATAGAAGGGCGCCGTGGACATACTCTCGGTGCCGCCCGCGATCACCACGTCATTCTCACCACAGCCGATGCTCATCACCGCGTTGACGACAGCTGTCATGGCAGAGGCGCATTGGCGCATCACTGTGTATGCCGGCACCGCATCCGGTATTCCGCAGCGCAGCGCGGCGATCCTGGCGATATTCGGGTTGTCCGAAGACTGGCGGCAGTGTCCCATCACCACTTCTTCAATCTCTTTAGGGTCTATCTTTGTGCGATCCAGCACACCTTGTATGACAGTGCGTGCCAGCTCTTCCGGCAACACATCTTTCAGCGTCCCGCCGATGGTGCCGACAGCGGTGCGGCAGGCGTCTATGATTACTACTTCTCGCATGTGATTCTCCTTACTTAGCTTTTTGCTACGATGCAAAGTTTGCGGGCGCACAGTGTGCGCCCCTACTGGGGGATTCCCGCACCCGTTGTAGGGGCGCACACTGTGCGCCCGCTGGTTTTAGTGGGGTGCGCCGAACGACGCACCTCACGCCTATTTGATTTACGCCTTTGCCAAATATGTCATATCCACATAGTGATCCGCATCGGTAAACGCCGAATATGTCACCGGCTTGTATCCCTTTGCTTCTATCACGATGTCAATATTCTTGTGCTTCGGCAGCCATTCAACTTCCCAGTCGCCGAAGTAGTTTGACTCTGTCTGCCAGGTTTCCCCTGTCTCGCGACAGGTGAGTTTCACGCTCGCCCCGACCATGACTTCGTCAAGCTCTTTCGGCTGATAGACTGTTCCGGCCAGGTACACTGTCGGCACGTTCAGCCATTTGACCAGTGTTTTTTGATCTTCAAGTCCCGGAAGGGGGGTGTTCTTTTCACTGGCGATCAGTTTTGAAATCTCACTATTCGGGTCGTCCAAGTCACCGAAAATCAGTGCCTTGTTCGGACACGCTTCAACGCATCTCGGTTTGACCAGTGATCTATCGCCAAGATACGACAGATATTCAGGGTCTTCCAACAGCTCTGCGCACATGGTACACTTTTGCGGAATTTCAAGCTCTTCATTCCAGTACACAACGCCGATGGGGCAGGCGTCAGCAATTTGCTTCTGCCCTTTTGATTTCTCCGGATCAATGATAACGACTCCACCTTCGCGCTTATACACGGCTCCGTCTTTTGCAACTTTCATGCAAGCCGGATCTTGGCAATGCGCGCACAGTGTCGGTACAGATGCTGTTTTCACGCGGCGGGAAGAGTCGCCCCTCTCCCACTCACGGACATCTATCCATTTTTGCCCCATCATCGGCTGCGCGGCCGAGAGGGCGGAATCATGCCCGCAATGTTCGTCTTTGCAGGCCATAAAGCAACAGTAACACGCCATGCACATGCGTGAGTCAACGGCGATACCTAATTTCATTTCGCGGCTCCTTTCAGATAGCTTTTGCGTACTTTCGCCTGAATTTTTTCAAACCCATGCCCTTCGATGATTTCGACGCAGGTTTCGGCATCCAGGTCACCCTCTTTGGCGACTTTGTCCAGCTTGTACTCGAACATTTGTCCCAGCGGCAGGGCGTCTTCGTGCTTCCGTACATCCATCAATGTGGAGTTCGGTGCCATGCCCGGAACCATGTCGCCGATCAGGCGGCCCGGCGTCAGGACGTTTACGCATCCGCCGATATCTTGCGACATTTCGCCCGGTTTCACCGGGTTGTATATGCCGGAAGATCCGTACGCATGGATGGTGTTCACCTCAACACGGTACGTGACACGCGCGACGCAGAGGACTGATCCGCGCTCGTTAAACAGCTCAATAATATCGCCGTCTTTAATGCCTTTTTCAGCGGCTTTCTCTGGGTGAACTCTCGCCACCAGATATGGGTTGCCGTTGATATACTCGCGGTTCTCCGGAATCTCCCAGAACCACGGAGTGGATGAGTTGTGCTGTGTATGATAGTCAAATCTCGGGTGCGGAGAGATCAGGTGGAACGGATATTTGCGCGCTTTGATCGAGTGATGACCTTCCCATGAGCGTTTATAGCTTGCAATCGGCGTCCGCGCTTCATCATGCGGTGCCCAGTACAGCAGGGATTCAGACACGAACTCGAACTTGCCGGTAAATGTACCCAGTTTGCCTTCTTCTTGGAACGGCTTGTGGTTCGGCGTGTCGCAGGCGTAGCCTTCGGCGAACCAGCGGAAACCGGGGCGGCGGATTCTGTCTTCCGGCACCGGTACGATATAGTAGCCCTTCTTCATAAAATCTTCCCAGCTGATTCTGTCACACAGGTCAGATTTTTCCCAGAAGCGTTTACACCAGTCAAGCTCTGTACGGCCTTCAGTGAATTCTTCACCCCAGCCGAGACGCTTGGCTGTCTCTGCGAATATCCAGTAGTCGGAACGCGATTCCCACAGCGGCTCAATCGCTTTGTCCTGGAAC
>WQVW01000077.1 GCA_009785655.1 Oscillospiraceae bacterium
GATTTATTATTCGTAACTTTTTTCAGTCGTTATTCAACTTATCTGCCGCCGGTAAAAAGTCCGGTACGAGATATGATCTTATCATCAAATTTTTAAAGGAGACATTTTTATGGCCAATGCAGTTTTTTATTGTTCTTTTACGCTTAAAAAGGCAGGCTCTCGTGGTGTCATATGAAAATAATAGGGGCGATGTTCCATCGCCCCTAAGTCCTTAAAATTGCGCTGACACTAAGCACCGTAATGCATCACATTCAACAGTATAAAGTTCGCAATACCCATCACCAGGGCGATCAGCAGTACGATGCCGATGAGTTTCTTAATAATCTGCGATTCTTGTCCTGTGAGCTTTGTGGCGGTGGCGCCCATCAGCACCAATGTTGGGCCGATGCTGACGCCCACAGCGCCGGATATCGACTGTACCGCGGACATCACCGCGCTGCTGACATCCAGGCGGCCTGCGATTGTATGCTGGAAGTAGCCGAACAGCACGTTGGAATTGGTGTTGTTTCCAGTCAAAAAGCTTGCAAGCACACCTAAAAATGGTGCGGATAGCGGATAGAATCGGCCGGTCACGTCGGCAACCTGGTAGGCCAAGTGATGGGTCATTCCGGAGTCCTTCATAATCAGCGACATGCTGCCAAGGAACAGCAGTGCAATCGTGGCAGGGATGCCTTTTTTGACCGTTTTCTTGACTGCGCCGCGGAACACGCCAGAATCCCACACTTTTGCACGCTTGTAGATCAGAATGGCCACGACAGAGGCTAAAATCAATATGACAGACGGATGTCCAAACAGCCTAATCGCCATGTAGTTAGTTTCTGCCGGCACCGAGTACCCCAGTGCAGTTATGGTTTCAGGGAACCTAAATGATACGGCTATGTTGTTCCGCAAGTCTGCCGGTAAGAATGAGAACAGTATTGACACCGCTAAAATGGTTGCGTATGGCAGCAACGCTTGTACAAGCGTTAAGTCGCCCGCGTAAAGTCTGGGCTTTGTTTCCGCACGAGCGCGCAGTTTATATAGAATAAACATTGTTGCCAACCCGGCAAGGGCTGGGTTAATGGTGCCAAGCGCGTATAGACCGAAGAAGATGGTGAAATATTGCACAACTGCCATAATGATAGAGACAGGCAATATGTACGCCAGTCCTTTTTTTACACCCTTGAATCCGTCATATAACCAGCAGACGCCGAAACCGGTACCCACATGGGCGATTGTGTTGAATATCCACATCGGTATGCCCAACGCTTCCGGCGGGTTGCCGGTGATGTTGGATATGACAAAAAATGCCGCGCCCATGGAGCCGAACGTCACTGCCCAGGAATGTCCTAACAGCGCCGCGGCAAGAGACTTGACCGGATTGAACCCAAGCGCAATCAAAATTGGCGCAACGATGACCGCGGGCACCCCGAATCCGGCCATGCCTTGAAGCAAGCCGGTAAATAGCCAGGCAAGCAATACGAACGCCACAAACTTGTCTTCGACAAAGATGGTAATGTTTTTCGTTATAACATCAATGGCTTTAAAATCGCTTACCAAATGATACAGAAGCAGTGCGCCCCATACGATCAGTGAGACGAATAGCGCGACTGACAGCGCCTTGCCCACGGCGACTGACAGACCCAACGCGTTCATGCCGAAGGCGAATAGCGCGATAACAAGGGCTAATGCCAGAGAAATAGCTCCCGCCTTGGCGACAGAGAGCTTAAGTACGATTAGACAAAGCAGCAGACTGAGTATCGGCAAAAGTGACAATATAGTCAGCATGGTGTTGTTCATAATGATGGAATCATCCTTTCTCCTAAAAAATGCGACCGGCAAGCATTATATAGTAAAATCGACAGCTTGACAATAGTCAGAATGATGAAAAATGAAATTTTCAATCAGGTTACTTGCAAAGTTCGCACTAATTCTCCCGCAACAAATCAAGCAGAAGCGCAGAATCTTCCCGCGCAGCGAGTTCAAGCGCGTCAGATTTGCTTTTTAAAATTTCCGAATAGTAATCTCGCTGGGATAATATGTTTGCTATCGTTTCCTGTGCCAGATCGCAGTCTAAATCAGTCACATCACCGGCGGAGGGCATGGATAAGGATTCAGACAATGCCGCCACCTTTGGGTCATATACAAGTCCCGCGAAAGGCACGTTCATCCGCGCCGCGAATATCAGCGCGTGTAATCGCATGGCGAGCATACAGTCGGCTTGGCCGATAACACCCATCAACGCTTCTGCCGTGAATCGACTTTCCAATATGTACGATGGGTTTTTCATCATTTCCTGCACTTTGCGGCTGATTGCAATATCTTTGTTTGCCTGCATTGGAATAAACACGACATGATGGCCGGATGTTTCTGCAACACGGTCACAGATCGCTGCGATTTTTTGGCAAAAATCTGTATTCTGACTATCCCGGAAGGCGGAAAAAGGGCGGATTGAAACCGCGATAAATGCCCCCTCTGGCACACCATGTTCAGAGAGCAGATGTCGAGCGTCTTCACTTGGGACTCCGGATATAGTGAACACAGGATCTGCCGTTACATGCATATCCTCGCGGATAACACCCATTGCGCGGAGTTCATCAAGAGACGCCGGATCCCGCAATGTGATGACATCAGCGCGGCTGACGACGCGCCGGACGCGGCGGCGGTTTGATTTTTTGCTGACCGGGCCTATTCCGTTCGCGTAGATCATGACTTTTTTGCCCATTTTCTTGGCTGCCCATATGATAAAAAGATAGTACAAAAGCGATCGCGTCGATGTGAAGTCTTGCAACAGACTCCCGCCGCCGGAGACGAGGAGGTCACAACGGCGCAGCGTACCCAGCACGCGCAAAATCTTAAAACGATCAACAGCGGCATAGCCGTAACGCGTTTTAGTGTCATCCGGGTCTGAAGACAGGACTGTGATCGAAATATCATTGGACAAGTGTTTAATGTTCCGATAAATTGACTGCAATATCGCCTCATCTCCGGCGTTTTTAAAGCCGTAATATCCGCTCATTACAACATGGTACCGGCGGCGTTCCGCCGCTTCGTATGCATGGATGCAGTCGTCCGTCATTCTGCTGATGGAATAATCCCGCGAAATCAGATCTCTGCCGAAATTGCCGAGAGATATTCGATCCTCTGTTGAGACGTTGCTGAAAAAATCAATGATTCCGCGTAGCAACAATTCACTGGTTGGCAACGCACAGCCGCGTCCGGTGAAGTTTGCATCTGCCGCCATTTGTAGATTATCGGGCGTTAACAAGCCGATATACCCTTGCGCCCCAGCGATGATAACGGGTTTCGCGGTTGCCATCGCTTCCATGGCCGAACGAGCCACGCCGACGAACACATCGCAGGCGGCCAAAATCTCGTTAATATCTGTGCGAGGGCCTGTCATAATCACTGCATTAGCACCGATGGCCGCGTTTGCGGCATCAGCGTTTGCTTTAAGCGTATCATAAACATCGCCGCCCCCGGCGATAACAATCTGCACGCCGGGAAGACGCTGATTCAACTCTGGCGCGAGGTCGATAAGCAAACTGGAAACAGCAGCGGCGGGGTTGTCCAGTCGGTTTACGTTGCAGATTATTGGCCGCGTCGGATCCAGTCCGAATTCGGAGATTATGTTGGCGGGGGAGACCTCCGGCGAAAATCTGTTGCTGTCTATGGCGTTAATCGTGACAAAAATATTGTCTGGCTCAATGCCGTAATTATCAATCAGATAGCGCTTAATATCGTCAGACGCGGCAATTGTTTTTTCGCCCCAGTTGGTAAGGTACTTCAGTCCGCGCCCTAAGTCAAACACACCGTGTGCGGTGGTGATGAATGTGAACTTCATGGTTTTATGAAGCAAGCCGCAAATAAAACCGGGGATGCGGGCGTGGGCGTGTACGATATCCGGTTTCTCGCGCTTTATGATCTTACGCAGCAGGAAATATGATTGCAACATGCTGGAAAGCTTGCGCTTATCCATCGGGACGGTGTGATGAGGTATCCCGGCCTGTTCAAGCTCCGCGACATATACACCGCCGTTGGAGGCGACGGATACGTCAATTCCGCGCCGCTTTAATTCGCGTGCAAGTTCTATGATATGGGTTTCCGCGCCGCCGATGTCAAGGCTCATGGTCGTGAGCAGTACTTTACGCATTAACGGCCACCGTCTATCGTCAGCAGTGTGCCGCTGAAGTCATTGTATTTTGTAAACAGGCGATAGTCCGCGTTTGCATTGAGCTCAACCACCCTATTGGCGAACAGTCTGCCGCCGCTGGTTGTGCCTTCAACTTCGATGGTCAACGTCACATCATACCGGTCATGAACTCTGCCACGGACAAACGTGCCGTCGGCAAGCGGTTCTGTGGCATAGGCGTAGGTGACATGAACCGCCGTGATGGTACCCATGTACGCCCCGCCGTGATCCCGGGAGTACAGTCTGTCACCGGGGCGCAGGAGATTCGCTGCTGTGTGGCGGGCTGTCGGGACTCTCACAGTGTAGGACACATTGGCGTTGGTAGAGGCGGTGACCGGGGTGTAAATCACATTAAATTTCATAAAAAACGCCAAGACCAAGATAGCGGCCACGAGAAAGACAACAATGTCAATAAAGCTTATCAGGCCGAAAATGCGACCCTTGTCATCGATTAATTTTCTCATGCGGCATCACCATCTCTTTCAATGTCAATAATCCATCCACTGCCGTGATATAGGGGGCCGTTGACAGACACCTGCACCCCGGCGCGGATAACAAACCCGCCAACGTTTATCTGGTTTTCTGTGACTGTCGCCGGTGCTTCTACGACAATGATTGCTTCATTTTCTCCGGGAATTTCGGAATTGACACGCTCTCCTGTGTAAAAGTTGGTTCGCAATCCTCTGCTGGGGAGCACTTCGACAGAGACGACGGTGCCCAGCTGCCGTTGCTCAACCCGGTCAACCAGCGTGTCTCCGGGGCTGATCAGTGTGGCGGTGTCCTCGGCCATCCGCTCAAGCGAAATCGTGTATCTGACAGTTTCTTGGCCGCCGGCTGAGATTATTCCGCCGCCAGATCTGCCGCCAAGGTTGATAATGACCACAGCGGCGATGATGACGCAGGCGATGAAGATTAGGTCAAAGAGATTTGGCCGCCAGCGTTTCTTTTGATTGTTTTCCATTTGATATGCCTCCGGTTCGTTAGTTTATCAGTTGAAATGAAATACTGTTTCTGATATGATGGTTTGAATAATTTGTACTGCGGGAGAAAGTGATGCTAAAAGTTTTAAACGTAATCTCAGACTCAAATATCGGCGGGGCGGGCAAAATGCTGCTGGCGTTTTTGCAAAATTGTGACAAAACTAAACTGGATATGACCGTGGTAGTGCCCCAAGGGGCGCTGCTGATTGAAGCACTGAAAGAGATGAATGTGCATTTCCTCACGGTTGAGGGGCTGGCCGAAAAATCTTTCAGTGTGCCGGTTGTGCGGCGTCTAAAAAAGCTGATAATCGCGGAAAAGCCGGATATTGTGCATACCCACGCCTCTATGTCGGCGAGAATCGCGGCGCGGCTGGCGGGGTGCAAGATCGTGTATACCAGACACAGTGTATTTCCGAACAGCCCTATGAAAATCCGGTTTCCGCTTAAACAAATTTTTGGTGCGGTGAACAATTATTTTGCCGATGAAGTGATTGCGGTATCCCCAGCTGCGAAAGACATCATTGTAGAAGCGGGACAGAAGCCCGGCAAAGTGAAGGTAATATACAACGGTGTGGATGCGTTATCAAAACCGGGAGAATTGGAAAGAGCCGCCGCGAGAGCGGTATACGGTTTGGGCGCAGAAGACTTCGTGTGCGGAATATTTGCGCGACTCACGCCGGTGAAAGGCCATGCATACGTCTTAAAGGCGGCGGAGCTTCTGAAAAATAACGCGGATATAAAGTTTGTCATCGCCGGAACGGGAGAGATTGAGGACGAGCTAAAAAAGCGCGCTGTGGGAAATGGGCTTGATAACGTTGTATTTACCGGATTCTTATCCGATGTGGAGACGCTGATGGGGGCACTTGATTTGCAGCTGAACGCGTCGTATGGGACAGAAGCGACAAGCTTAGCGTTGCTTGAGGGGATGAGCATGGGAATCCCGGCTGTTGCCAGTTCGTTCGGCGGGAATCCCTATGTGATTGCCCACGGGGAGAATGGTATGATCTTCCCGGAAAAAGACGCTGAGGCATTGGCGGAAGCGATCCGTGTGCTATATGCTGACAGCGATCTTTACAAGGAAATGAGTGACAACTCCGTCAAGATTTTTAACGAGCAGTTCACCTCTGCTGAAATGACGAAGCATATTGAGGCACTGTATCATTCCTTATGAGTTAATCCAGACCGCCGGGCGGCCAATGCGCCGAGACCAAGTACCGCCCAGAACACCAAGGTAACGCGGTAGTTATAGAACGAATAATCGGTCATCCCCTGAACAAGGAAACCGAACACACCTGAAATCGCCGCGATTTGCAGGATTTTAGAGCTTTTGTTATGCTCCCGAGATATGGCGCGGCACAGATTCCTGAAGTAAGTGAAAATAACGGCGAGGAAAACTAAAATTCCGGCAATCCCTGCGTCGCACATGATTTGGAGATACAGGTTGTGTGAATGCGGCGAGATGATGGTGTTGAAGCTGTACAGAGGATATATGGTGTTGAATGCGGCGGTTCCGGGGCCTATGCCGGTGAACCAGAAGTCCCGCAGCATATTAATGGTGCCGAGCCAAATGGAAACGCGGTAAGAGGTTGAAGTGTCCCCCAAATTGCCGATGCTTAAAAATCGATCCAGAATAACATCCGGCAGTGCAAAGTATAATATGACAATGCCGATGATTCCGACGAGGATAAACCGCCTGTCCAACATGACAAGGAAAATCGCCGCGGCTACAATAAGACCGAGCCACCCCCCGCGTGAGAAGGTGAGCAGCATACATAGCAGCATCGCCCCCAAGCACCCGGTGAAGAACAGCTTAGGCAGCGCGCCTTTCACCATAAAAATGCAAGCCCCGGCAAACGGTGTAACCAGCAACAAATATTTTGCAAGCACATTCGGGTTGCCAAGCGTGGAATATATACGGACAATGCCTTCAAACATCTCAGAATCAAGCCACGCAGATGCACCGCGCGTACTGCCGAATACATATTGGAACACACCATAGGCCGAGACAAGCGCACCGGAGACGACAAAAGCGTAAATCAACGCATCAAGACTGCGGCGTGTGGTGACGGAGTTTTGTATCACAAAAGCGAAGAGGACGAAAAAAGTGGTCAATGCACCGCCTAAAAGGCTGCCGGAGACAGTGACGGATGTGAAGGTGGCGATGATATAGACAAAAGCGTAAAGC